>JAVEWI010000235.1:1621-3671 GCA_034004625.1 Bdellovibrionales bacterium | reverse complement strand
CCATTTACCGTCAATTTAGTTTGAAAAATATTTGTTGGTCGAAGATAAGCCGCTTCACCCTGTGCGACGATATCAGCAATTCTTCGATATTCTTCATCTGTGATGTTTCCCACCAGTGCGCTATCTACGTGTAGCGGCTGTTCTTTGTTGGTTCTTCGGGGCTCGCTAACTTTAACATGTTTAATTTGCGACGTTATATCATGCAGTATCCCAAGCTCTGGGCAACGCTGCACAACATCATCTCTGTAAGCCTTGGTACTTTTATTAATTGAATTGTTGTTCGTTGCCTTTTCGACAGCTTCATGTAAGTGCCAAGCTGTCATAATTGCATTTAAGCTATGATCCAAAACATCACAATCAAGGCCGCCATTGTGCTGTGCTTCATAAAGTCGTCCGATTTCGCGTTGTAACTTGTCAAGAAAATCTTGGGGCGTTTCAAGCCCAGCTATGTTTATCAGTGTAGTAACCCTTTCCATTTTTATTCGAGAGCTTCAGCTTGACTGCTTCTTAAACCCTTTGCAAACCCACGCTAAGATGCTGCTAAAGCCTGCACAAAACGTGCACAACGCCCACAGAGTACAAAGCTTAAATCATTGAGGACAAACACACAAACGTGCCGCACGCGCCGTATGTAGTTGAAAATCGCCTAGGTCATTGACTCCATTATAAAAGCTGCATTCTCACATGCCTCGGCACAAACAACCCCCAAACCCCGCTCAATAAAAAAGCAGACCAACGGTTTTACGCTGAGTCTGCTTGGTAAAATAATGGTGGACCCGATCGGGATCGAACCGACGACCTCCTGCATGCCATGCAGGCGCTCTCCCAGCTGAGCTACGGGCCCTCACCGCGGGGCTGTGCCCGTATGAAGTGTGCGTATATAACCAGAAACAAAGCATCGTTTCAATAACAATTTCAACCGCATGTTTTGGCGCGGTGCGGTGGTAAGGCGCTGAAAAATAACGGTGTTACATCGCGCGGGCGGTGGATTTTAGGGGTGCGGCACGGGGATTTGGCGGGATTTTCGCGTTATGCGGCGCTTGGGCGCGGCGGGAGGGGCAGGCGGATAGATTCTATGGCGCGGGTCAATTCGGCTTCGTCCGCGCATTTCACAAATTGTTTGCTGCCGTGGATGGGGCCGCTTTTGGCGCGGCCTTTGTCATCGAGGCTATCGCCCCAGATGAAATCTTCAAGCCCGAGGCTTTCGTGAAACGTGCCGATAAAATAAACCCCGTAATGCGCCGCATGCATAACGGCCATGTCATGCCCCGCGATATAGGCGCCCTGCATGCAGCCGTCCTGGCTGCCATAGGCATAGCCGCGGCGGGTATCAAAACTGGCGCACATCGCATTCAACGTTTTTTCTGCCGCCTGCAGGCGCAGGGCGGCATCGGCATGCATATCGCCAAACTGTTTGATTTGTTTTTGCAGCGCGGGCAGGTCGGTAAATTCACCGTCCATGCAATGGCTGCAGGCGGCAAGCCACCAGCAAGCAGGGCTATCCGCGCTATGCAATGTCCATTGGCCTTGATCGTTTTGCGTGATGGTGCCGCGCACGTCGGCAACGGCGGCGGGCGTATAGGCGGCATGCAGTGTGGCGGAAAGTTTTTCAGCGTCCGCGGGCATGATGCCAAGCGCGCAGGCTATGCCCGCATCAAACCCGCTGGCGGCGGCGTTTTCTGCGGGAATGCGGTCTGCAAGCGATGTGGTTTGGTCAATCCACGCAGGCCAGTTTCCCGCGGCGGCAATGCGCGGCGTTGCCTGCAGCACAAGCGTTTTTAATGCTGCGGCATCAAGCGATAAAAGCTGCCGGATCGTGTCCGAAACGGTTTTTGCCGTCATGCTGGATAAAATCAGCGCGCGGCGGTCGGAATGGTCGGGCGTGCGGGGGCTGTCTGCAACAGTTCCTTGCGGATACCGGGCGCGCGGGCGGCGATGGCTTCTTCGCGTGCGCTGGGGACGCCGTAAATTTTGGCAACGCCCTTGGCAAGGTTGCCGGCATCGTCAAAATGTTCGGATACCACGGGTTTGCCTGCTACGCTGTAAACCG
>JAVEWI010000235.1:0-1521 GCA_034004625.1 Bdellovibrionales bacterium | reverse complement strand
GCGCGGGCGGCGATGGCTTCTTCGCGTGCGCTGGGGACGCCGTAAATTTTGGCAACGCCCTTGGCAAGGTTGCCGGCATCGTCAAAATGTTCGGATACCACGGGTTTGCCTGCTACGCTGTAAACCGGCGTGTTGAATCCTTTTTTACCGCCGCGCAGATCACGCACGATGGTTTTGCCGTCGGCATCAAGGCCAAATGTTTTGTCTTTTTCATTCACCCAGCCAAGGCCGTGTTTTTTCAAATCGGCAATAACCATGTCGCGGCGCGCGGCGCTCATCCCTGCCAAAGGATCTTCCGGCTGGGTTTTGTTGAAACGTGACGGGGTTGCCGCCCATGCCACTTTGCCCAGCGTTTCGCGGGTGTCATAGCTCAGCTTGCTGAATTTTTCCTCGAATTCCTTGTACTGGGTTGTCAAAATAAGCGGCGTGACCAGACTGTGCGACGCGCTGGTCGATGACAGGCTGACATATTTGCCGTTTTGGTAAACTTCGTAAGGAACGTTGGGATTCAAAGCCATGGTTGTGATTCTTCCTCTATATCTGCGGCGTATTTTATATACGCGCTTATTATGCCATAACACTATTAATATTTGTTAAACTTTTAGGCAAGAAAAAACCCCGCCATACCGGCGGGGTTTTTTGTTTTGCAATGTGCAGCGCGATTATTCGCGGCTGCCCATCAAAGACATCAGGTGCTGGAACAGCAGTACAAAGTTCAGGTACAGGTTCAAAGCGCCCATGACAGCCATTTTCGCATTGGCTTCGGCCATGTGCGAACCGTAGGCATAGGTTTCTTTCAGGCGCTGCGTATCCCATGCGGTCAGACCGGTGAAAATCACCACACCCGCAACCGAGGTGATGAAATGCAGCATGCTGGATGCCAGGAAGATATTCACGATAGAAGCGATGATCAAACCGATCAGGCCCATAATCATGAAACCGCCCATGCCGGACAGGTCACGCTTGGTGGTATAGCCGTAAAGGCTGGTGGCGGCGAACATACCGGCGGTGATAAAGAACACGCGGGCAATGCTTTCTGCCGAATACATCATAAAGATCGATGACATCGACAAACCCATGACGCCTGAAAAGACGAAGAACATCATTTGCAGTTTGGATGCGGGCCAGCGCAGCATGCGGCCTTGCGTAAAACCGCCCAGCAAGAATGCCAAAGGTGCAAAGGCCACAACCCATTTCAAGGGCGTACCGTAAACCATATGTGCGAGCTGTTCAGAGCCCATAACCATTTGGGCAAAACCAAAAGCAACCAGACCGGTGATGACCAGACCAATGCTCATGGAATTGTAAACGCCGCGCATAAAGCTCTGAAGGCCTGCGTCAACGTCGGTGCCTTGTGCGGCTACGGTCGCCTGCGGGTGGTAGGGATCGTAGGACATGTGTTTCCTCTCCTTAAATTAAAAATCCGAAAGCTTCTGCGGCGATACCGCCCCCTGAAGCTTATACGTTTTATTATACCGCAAAGATCATCTTTTGCGGCAGCATAAAGCAAATATATGAATT
>JAVEWI010000234.1:0-3676 GCA_034004625.1 Bdellovibrionales bacterium | reverse complement strand
GGTCCAGGCGGATCTGGGGCAGGTTGGTGGGCAGTTCGATGACGCGCAGGTTGTAAATCGCCTCGAATTCGTCTTTTTCCGTCATGGCGGTACCGGTCATGCCGGCAAGTTTCGGATACATGCGGAAATAGTTTTGATAGGTGATGGAGGCCAGCGTCTGGTTTTCATGCTGGATACGCACGAATTCTTTGGCTTCCAGTGCCTGATGCAGGCCTTCGGAATAACGGCGGCCATCCATCATACGGCCCGTGAATTCGTCGATGATGATAACGGCGTCATCCTTGACGATATAATCCTTGTCGCGGGTATAGTTTTTATGCGCGCGCAGTGCCTGGTTGACGTGATGCACCAGCGAGATATTGGCCGCGTCGTAAAGGCCGCCTTCGGTCAGTATGCCGTTTGTGCGCAGCAGCTGCTCGATATGCTCGTTACCCTGGTCGGTCAGGGTGACGTTTTTATGCTTTTCATCCAGTTCGTAATCTTCCGCATTCAACTGCGGGATCAGCGCATTGACGGTGCGGTACAGATCGGCACTGTCATGGGCCTGACCGGAAATAATCAGCGGGGTGCGGGCTTCGTCAATCAGGATGCTGTCAACCTCGTCCACAATGGCGAAATTGAAAGGACGCTGCGCCATGTCTTCAAGGCTGAATTTCATGTTGTCGCGCAGGTAGTCAAAGCCGAATTCGTTATTGGTGCCGTATGTAATGTCGGCGGCATAGGCGGCCTTGCGCTCTTCATCTCCCAGATTGGCGATGATGATGCCAATGGAAAGGCCGAGAGATGTGTAAATCGGTGACATCCATTCGGCGTCACGCTGGGCCAGATAATCGTTTACAGTGACGACATGCACGCCTTTGCCTTCAAGCGCGTTCAGGTAAACGGCCAGCGTGGCGGTGAGGGTTTTACCTTCACCCGTGCGCATTTCGGGGATGTAACCTTCGTGCAGAGCCATACCGCCCATCAACTGCACGTCAAAGGGACGTTGCCCCATGCGGCGGCGGGCCGCTTCGCGTACGGTGGCAAAGGCTTCGGGCAAAATTTTGTCCAGCGTTTCGCCGCCTTGCAGGCGGGTGCGGAATTTGGCGGTCTGGGCAGCCAGTTCCGCATCGCTCAAGGCTTGCATGGCTGGTTCCAGAGCGTTGATTTGCTCGACCCGGCGGTGATAGGTTTTCAAAACGCGTTCGGAATGGGTGCCAAACATACTACGTGCAAGTGCCGCGAACATATTGCTTCAGTCCTTTGTTAATTGATCACATGACATATAAAGGATATTGAGGCCAAGTCAACGTTTGACCCGGGCAGAAAGTGCCCCGAAAACACCTTGCCAAGGTTGAAAAATCGGCTTTATATGACGCTCAGGTCTGCTTCCCGTTTTTTAGGAGAATATGGAATGTCCAAGGGTTTTTCCGTTATTGTTTCGGCTGCTTTGTTGTCAGCCACGTTTTTGATGACTGCCCCCGCGCCGGTTTTGGCACAGGAAGCGGGCGTTGCCGCCAGCGTGAACGGCGACAAGATTCTGGTAAAAGATCTGGACAAAGCCATTGAAACCCTTGGGATCAAAGGCGCAGATGCGGAAAAAGTACGCCCGGAGGTTTTGGATCAGATTATTAATGAAAAGCTGATCGAAGATGCCGTTATCAAGGCGAAAATTGAAGATACCGCCGAATATAAAAAGCGCCTTGCCGTGCTGGAAGCCCAGCTGCAACGCCAGATTTTTCTGGAAGAGCAAATCAAGGACAAGATCACCGACCGTCTGGTGAAAGCAGAATACGAAAAATTCTCCAAGCAGAACAAAGGCAAGATGGAAATCCGTGCGCGCCACATTCTGGTGCCGAGCGAGCCTGAAGCCCTGCAAGTCATCAAAGAACTGGATGGCGGCGCGGATTTTACCGAATTGGCAAAACGCCGTTCTTCCGATCCGTCTTCACAGCGCGGGGGCGACCTTGGCTATTTCCTGCGTGAAGAAATGGTGCCGGAATTCAGCAAGGAAGCTTTCAGCCTCAAGACCGGCGCGTATAGCAAGGCACCTGTGAAAACCCAATTCGGTTTCCATGTGGTCAAGGTGGAAGACAAGCGCGACCGCGCCGTGCCGGCCTATGAACAAGTGGCAGAGCCGATCCGCCAGAAACTGGGCAACGAAGCCCTGCAAAGCTTGCTGGAAAGCCTGCGCAAATCTGCGGATATCAAAACATATCTGGGCGCTGCGCCTGCCGCCGCTGCCGGTACAAAAAAGAACTGATTTTGCATCGCCGCCAGATCCCGTGCGTCATATACGTTTCGGGGTTTGGCGGTTTTTGTTTTTTCAGGGATCGAAATACAAGCTGGATTGTTTAAATTTATTAAAACCTGAATTTATTAAACACACGGAAATATCATGCCCTTAACATCTTTATTCAACAAAGGCGGCAACCGTCCGCGTGAAATCGTTCTGGATGTCGAAACCACAGGACTTTTTACGCATGAAGGTCACCGTCTGGTCGAAATCGCCGCCGTTGAAATGGTGGGCGGGCGCGTGACGGGGCGCGAATTTTACGCGCTGGTCAATCCGCAGCGCGACATCCCCGAAGACGTCAGCAAAATTCACGGCATCACGAATGAAAAAGTAAAAGACAAGCCGCCCTTTGCCGCTGTCGCCGCGCAGCTGCGCCGTTTTATTGGCGATTCACCTGTTGTCATTACCTGCCGTACGCATGAAGGCTATACGCTCGATATGGCGTTTTTGAACAAGGAACTGACTGAAGCGGGGCAACGCGCCGTGCCGGAAAAACAATGGCTCAATGTGCGCCGCTGGTCCGAAACCATGTTTGGCGATAAAGGCGCGAGCCTTGATAAAGTCCTCGACCGTTATGACGTCAGCCGCAAGGAACGCGATGAAAAAGGCCATAGCGCCATTTTGGATGCGCGGTTGCTGTCCGAAATTTACCCGCGTCTGGTGCGCGATTACATGAAGTTCACGGCAGGGGCAGAGCAGGCGTCCGCGCAGAAAAACGATTCCGCTGTAAATAGCAGCAATAACGGCCCTGCGCGATGAGTTGTCATGACGCCATAGACAGCCCCGCGCCGCCGCCGCCCGAACGCATTGTGCATGTAGTGGCTGCTGTTCTGGTTGACCGCGACGGGCGGGTGTTATTGGCGCAAAGGCCGGAGGGTAAAAAGCTCGCCGGTCTATGGGAATTTCCGGGCGGTAAAATCGAAACCGGCGAAACGCCCGAAGCCGCTTTGGTGCGCGAATTGCACGAAGAATTAGGCATTGAAACAGCCGAAGGCTGCCTTGCCCCGCTGACATTCGTATCGCACCGTTATGACGATTTTTATTTGTTTATGCCGGTTTATGTATGCCGTGTCTGGCGCGGCAATGTGACGGCGCATGAACACCAAAACCTTGCATGGGTTTATCCGCGCGATTTCAATCAATATCCCATGCCGCCGGCGGATATTCCGCTGATCCCTGTTTTGCGCGATTTGCTGTAGCGTATGTATACCAAAGCCATCGATCTCAAGGAATTTTATGACGGTCTGCAGGGCCGCGTGGTGCAGCGTTTGCTGCGCCCGCATCTGCGCCGTTTTTGGGGCGATGTCACGGGGCAGCGCGTGCTTGGCTACGGCTATGCCACGCCTTATCTGAAACCCTTGACGGCGGGCGCGGAACGCGTGATCGCCCTGATGCCGCAGC
>JAVEWI010000233.1:0-3689 GCA_034004625.1 Bdellovibrionales bacterium | reverse complement strand
GTGTGCTCTTCCGATCTTGTATCTTGCGGCACGTTCCAGAAAACTGCGGTGCACATCCGGCATGGGCGGGCATGTTTTATAAACTTCGCGCACAGATTTTAATTTCGCCGCCGGTACAGACGCATCGGGATTGTCCAAAGACCAGACCACCCCCGCCGTATCGCGTTTGCCCAAGGGGACACTTACATAATCCCCCGGCGCGGCGTCCATCCCCTCTGGCAGCACATAATCATAGGCGCGCGCCAGCGGCAAGGGCACCAAAACCTGCACCCGCCGCCCCGTTTCCGCCCCTTCGGCAAGGCCTTGCGCGGACGTGTTTTCCGGCGATAAAAAACTGGATTGGGACATACCCATCAGATACACTAAAGCCGGTTCAAAAGAAAGGGACGCCACCATGAAATTCTTCGTCGATACCGCTGACATTGCCGAAATCAAAGACTTAGCATCTACCGGTCTTTTGGACGGCGTCACCACCAACCCGTCGCTGGTCGCCAAATCCGGCGCCAAAAACTTCATCGCCCTGATCGAAGAAATCTGCGGCGTGGTTGACGGCCCCGTCAGCGCGGAAGTCGCCGCCACCGATTACGCCACCATGCTGCGCGAAGGCCAGCGTCTGGCCCGTATCGCCAGCAACGTTGCGGTCAAGGTACCGCTGACGCCCGATGGTTTGAAAGTATGCAAAGCATTGTCGGACGACGGCACCATGGTGAACGTCACGCTTTGTTTTTCCGCCGCGCAGGCCATTTTGGCCGCCAAGGCAGGGGCGACTTTCGTATCGCCTTTCGTCGGACGACTGGATGACATCGGTCAGGATGGTTTGAACCTGATTTCTGAAATCGTCACCATTTACAACCAGTATCCGGATCTTGAAACCGAAGTTCTGGTGGCATCGGTACGTAACCCCGTGCATCTGGTTGAATCCGCCAAGATGGGCGCGCATGTCGCCACCATCCCGCCCGCGGTGATCCGCCAGCTTTACACCCACCCGCTGACCGAAAAAGGCCTTGCCACTTTTGTTGACGATTGGGCAAAAACAGGGCAAAGCATCCTCGACGCCGCATAATCGCGGTATATACGGGGGAATATCGGGACATGATGGCAAAAACAATGACCGCAGCGGATACCATGACAGAAAACGACGTGATTACGTACCTGCGCGAACAAAAAGATTTCTTTGTTCGCCATCCGGACGTTTTGGAAGACATGGATGCGCCGGTCGAAGGCGGCGGCAAGGGCGTGGTGAATTTCCAGCAAGCCCTGCTGACCCGTCTGAAAGCCGACAAAACCAATGCGCAGCGCGTACAGCGTGAATTGATTGAAACCGCGCGTGCCAATATGTCGAATTATTCCCGCATTCAAACCGCCGTTCTGGTTTTGCTGGAAGCCGAAAGTTTCGAAGAATTCATTTCGGTCATGACGCAGGATTTCCCCATTTTGCTGGATGTCGATACCGTCAATCTGGTGATTGAATCCACGTCCAAGGAAATTCCTTTCATCAACCAATCCGGCATCCGTTTCGCGCATCGCGGCACGGTGGAAAAATATCTGGGCAAGGGCGATGCCCTGCTGCAGGACAATACCACCGGCACCGAAGAAATCTTCGGCCCCGGCGCGGGACTGGTCAAAAGCCAGGCTTTGCTGCGCCTTGAAATCAGCCACAATACGCCTGCGGGCATCATGGCTTTTGGCTCGCGCGATCCCGAAGCTTTCCACGCCGATATGGCGATTGACCAGATCGGCTTTTTGGCGCAAGTCGTGGAGCGTGGTTTCCGTCTATGGCTGGACATTCGGGACTGACCACACTGCCGCTTTCCGCCGCGCCGGACCTGCAAGAGGTCTTCGGCCTCTGGACGCTTTACCTGACGCATGAAAAACATTTTTCGCGCCATACCCTGCGCGCGTATTTGTCTGACGTGCATTATTTTTGCGATTTTTTGACCACTCATCTGGCCCGCCCGCCGTCGCTGCAGGATATGGGCGAAGCATCGCTACGCGATTTTCGCGGCTGGCTGGCCAAACGCACGGGCGAAGGGGCTGCTGCCGCCACGCGGGCCCGCGCTCTCGCCTCCATGCGGAATTTCATGAAATGGATGGATAAAAACGGGCATTTGCACAATGCCGCCATTGGCCGTATGCGCACGCCCAAGCTGCCCAAAAAAATCCCCCGCGCCCTGCCGCCGGACCAAGCCATGAAACTGGTCGAAAACGCGCATATGCTGGCGCCTGAAGATGCCGAATGGGTGGGACTGCGCGATTGTGCGCTGTTTATGCTGCTCTATGGCTGCGGGCTGCGGATTGACGAAGCCTTGCAATTAAACCACGGCACCCGCCCCGCGCATGGCGAAGTCCGCGTGATGGGTAAGGGACGCAAAGAACGCATCGTGCCCGTATTACCCGTGGTTGAAAAAACCATCGACGCCTATATCACCGGTGCGCCGATTGCGTGGGAAAAACAAACCCCGCTTTTTATGGGGGAACGCGGCAAACGGTTGCATCAGGGCGTTGCGCAAAAACGCCTGCGCGATTTGCGCCGCGCGCTCGGCCTGCCCGAAACATTGACGCCGCACGCGCTGCGCCACAGTTTTGCCACGCATATATTGGCCGCGGGCGTGAATTTGCGCGTGATACAAGAATTGCTGGGCCATGCATCCGTTACCACCACGCAGCGTTATACCGACTACGACAACGCCCAGTTGCTGGAAATTTATAACAAAGCACATCCACGCGCGCGGGATTAATTCCGCCGCCGTGCCGCATCCAAAAATATCCTGATAAATAAAACCGCCGCTGCCGGGAAAAATATTCGGTGTTAAAAATAAAAGGCAGCGGCGGCTCCGGTATCAGGCGTTTGACCCGTGAAGGCGTCACGCCCGATCCCTCTGACATACGGGGATATTCCCGCAAAACAATTATTACGTGTATTTTTACTTTTTTACAACCTTAAATTGTTTACAATAAGGGGAGGAGTAAATCCCCCCCCATGCCCGCGCGGTTTTTATATCTTTTGCTTTGTTTTTTGGGCGCCCTGCATGCGGGCGCGGCGGGGTATGTGGCGGCTGCGCCATTTGTTGACATAAACAGGCAAAGCGCTTTACACTCCGCCGGAACATCCCAACCCCACACAAACCCGCAAAGCACCACCATGACACGCCAGACATTCAATACAGCCGCCCTGCGTAAACATGCCGCGCTTTTCACCCTGGCCGCAGGCGTGACGGCGGGCGGCATTGCGGGGATTGGTACGCTTTACAAAGACCATTCCACCACCCCCGCCGCGCATACAGAAACCGCGCCGCCACAAAATACACCCGTGGCCACACCACCCGCCGCGCAAACAAACACGGCGGCAAAAACCTATGCCTATCCTGTCGCGGGCGATGTTGTTTATAAAGACACGCAAAGCGGCATGCTGCATATCCGCGCCCATGTATGGGTGGCGCAGTTTAATACCGTCAGCATTTGCCCGCCCAAGGTCACCGCAAACTGCCAATATACCGCCGATGTCCGCGCAGCAGATAGCCGCGCCCTTGGCGCCGCGCCGCGTGCAGGACAAAAAATCACCCTGCACGGATTAACCCCCACGCAAAATGCACAGCCCGTAATGCCCGAAGCCAGCGCGCCCGACATGCGCCCGCGCAGCCATGTGGTGGCAGGCCCCGTCCCTGCCCGCGTGATTAAAACCGGCGATG
>JAVEWI010000232.1:0-3699 GCA_034004625.1 Bdellovibrionales bacterium | reverse complement strand
CAACGCGCAAATTTCGCTTGCCCGGAAAGCTTGCAGATTGCTCTAAAAAAACATCGGAAAATACTGAAATATTTATCGTTGAGGGGGATTCCGCAGGCGGCAGCGCCAAGCAGGCGCGCAGCCGTGAAACGCAGGCCATCCTGCCTTTGCGCGGTAAAGTCCTTAACGTGGCCAGCGCGACATCTGACAAAATCCGCCAGAATCAGGAAATTTCCGATCTTATTCAGGCTTTGGGCTGCGGCACCGGCAAGGATTTCAGCATCGACAAACTGCGCTATGAACGCGTCATTATTATGACGGACGCGGATGTGGACGGGGCGCATATTGCATCTTTGCTCATTACTCTGTTTTATCAGGAAATGCGCGGGTTGATCGAACACGGGGCGCTGTATCTGGCTTTGCCGCCGCTGTACCGTTTGACGGCGGGCGGGGAAAGCGTTTATGCCCGTGACGACGCCCACAAAGAACAGCTGATGAAAACGGCCTTCAAAGGTAAAAAGAAAATAGAAATAAGCCGTTTCAAGGGCTTGGGTGAAATGCCTGCTGCCCAGCTTAAAGAAACTACTATGGACATGAAAAAGCGCAACCTGCTGCGCGTTGTCCTGCCGGAGGCTGAACTGGGGCAGGTCTATACCAAAAAACCGGATGGCCCGACCGCGCAGCTGATTGACCGGCTGATGGGCAAAAATCCCGAAGCGCGTTTTGAATTCATTCAGGAAAATGCACAATTTGTGCAGGATATTGATATCTGATCCGTGAAAATAAAAGACGGGAAGGTTTTTTCCTGCCGCGACATCGGGGAACTTGAAAACGCGCCAGCGTGTTCCATTTGTTCAGGCAGTCTTAAATTTTCCTGCTTTTGTTTTCTGCCGAGAAGGATGATGTCCGAGATGAAAAAATCCCTTTTTATCGCCGTGGGGCTTTGGATGCTTTTGTGTTTGGGGATGAGCCTTTGGGCCATCACGCCAGCGCATAGCCAAGGGATGCGCGGCGATGCTCCCGCTGGCCATGTCCGCGGTGATGCTTATGTGCCGGACACGGCCTATGCCTTGCCGGCGCCCTCTGTGAAGCCTATGCCTGCGCCGCAGGGAAATCACAGCCGCAGCGGCGGAGGGCAGGCTTATCAACAGCATAATGACCAGTACCACGCCCGCCGGCAGGCACAAAACCTGCAACATGCGCCGTATCGTCCTTGGGAAAAAGATTATCATTATCAGCAGGAGCTGAGCATGCTGGTACGTGAAAGCGCCCTGCGCCAGCGCCAGCTGCGCCAGCGTGCCGATGCGGATCTGAGCCGTTTGGAGGCGCAGCGGATTGAAAACGCCAACCGCCACTTGTCGTCGCTGGAACGTCTGGGTGACCGTAAAAACAGCAGCTATACCGAATATTCGACACTGGCCAGCCGCCAGAATGCGACTGCGGCGGATTTCCGCGCGCGCAGCGGACAGATAAAAATGAATCTGGAATCGGCCCAGCTGCGCGAACAAAACGACCTGAACCGCCGGATCAAGGCGCTGGATGACCGTTTCGCCCGGCAGGAGCCTTATCTCACTCTGTTGCAGGGGCGTTAAGCGGGAAGGGGATTTTTCGGAAAAAACCGGTAGTCGCCGTAAAAAAAGCAACAAGATTTCAAAAGTTTTTTAAAGCCGGATTTCTTTTGTTAATCAAATATTAACCGTTGTTTCTGGGTTTGTTTTTTCCGTAAAAAATCTTGACAAGGGGTATCATTCTACGTATGCTGTCCCTAAGATTGTAATCTGGTTTGATATACAAAACCGCGATGTCTCCGCACCGTGAAAGGTGCTGTTATAAAAACTCAAGGATGGTGCTTCATGGAACCCAACAAATCACAAAAAGGCTCTCTGGTCTCTGCTTTCCGCAAGGCTGTATTGACAGTGGTTGCGGGCGTTGCCCTGACCGCAGGCGCAGCACAGGAAGCAAACGCACAAACGGTTACTTACGGTAATCAGGGCGTTTCGGCAACGCAGCAGCAGCCGATGCAAAAACCTTGGGCGCATGAACCCATGTATCAGAACCAGATTCGCGTCCAGATGCAGCAAGACGAAATCAACATGCGCCAAGCCCAGTCCCGCGCCCGCGCGCAACTGGCACAGGTACAGCAGCAGCGCACACAGGCGCTTGCGCAAAACAACCAGAATATCCAGCGTCTGCGTGCACGCAGTGGCACCAACGCCCTTGATTACGCAACAGCCGCTTCCCGCTGGGCAGCGCAGGAGCAGGGCTTCCGTGCACGCGTTGAGCAAATCCACCTGAACGTTGAAACGGTTCAGCTGCGCCAGGAACAAAATATGATGCGTCTGGTTGACCGTTTGGATAACCAGTTCTCCCGTCAGGAGCCTTACAAATCGATGCTCCAGAACCCGCGCCGTTAATATTACGGTCAAGGACGGGCACAAGTTTACTTCGTAGCCAGAAAAACCTCCCCTCAGACACGGGGGAGGTTTTTTCGTTTTGAGCGGCGTGCTGGGTGTATTGGTGTATTTGGCATTTCACAGAAACATACATTTTTCTGTAGCGCTTCTGAAGCCAGCCAACTGAAGAGTTAAAAATTAAAAATATGGAAAAAGAATTGACCTGAGGCTTGACTTGGGGTATCTTTTGCCCTCATACAGTTTTTTGCTTTCGATATTGTCTTTAAGAAGAGAGAGGTCTTTCGTATGGAACACACCAACAAAAAACAAAAAAACGCACTCGTATCCGCTTTCCGCAAGGTGGCTTTGGTAGGGGTTGCTGCGCTGGGTTTGTCCGGTTGTGTCACGACGGGGCCTTATGTTTCCGGCCCTTATAGCGCTGGAGGCCAATACGGATCTCCCGTTTACGGTCAAACCGGATATGGCGGGTATAGCCAAAGCGCCCCGCGCGGTTATCAGATTTCCTACCAAGCGCCGCGCGCGCCTTGGGCGAATGATCCGGCTTTCCGCCGCGAAGTCAGCATCAACCTGCAACAGGCCAATAACAACGTGCGCGTTCAATACGCAAACTTCCAATCGCGTATGGCGCAATGCAATGCGACCTATACCAATGCGCTTAACTCTAACAACCGCCAGATGCAGCATAACCGCCGCAATGGCGTGACCTGGACCGAAGCCGCCAATTCCGGCGCGCGTATCAACAGCGCCAATGCAAACCTGAATATGTGCCGCGTGAATGCCGAAACGAATTTCCAGCGCACCTATCTGAACCAGCAACAAAGCTTTGACCGCGGAGTTGAAAACCTCAACCGCAAATACGCCCGTCAATATGGCGTAAAGTGGTAATCTTTTTACCCTGAGCCGGTATTAAAAAAAGAGCCTTTTGCAAGGCTCCTTTTTTATTTCGTCCTTAACGTCCGTGCATCACGCCGTGTGGTTGGTGATGATGTCGGATGTGATTTTGCCGTTGGGGATAATCACTTTCAGATTGTTATCCGTGCGCAGCGACGTTGTGAAAATGTCGATGTTGGTGACAACGCCGGCTTTGCCCGCAGCTTCGATACGGTCACCGATTTTAAACGGGCGCAGGCCGATAATCATGACGCCGGAGGCAAGATTGGCAAGCGACCCTTGCAGCGCAAGGCCAATCGCCAGACCGGCCGCACCGATGACAGCGGCCAGAGACATGGTCTGCACGCCCATCTGGCTGAGCGCCGCAATCACCACAAACGTCAGGCCGAGGGCGTAAAGCACGTTACCGGTAAAA
>JAVEWI010000231.1:0-3713 GCA_034004625.1 Bdellovibrionales bacterium | reverse complement strand
AGCAAAAACGGGCAAGACCAAGCCAATCCCCAGTCGCCGAAAAAAAACCTGCGCAGCGATGTGATGCTGAACGACCCCTATCACTGCACCCGCTACCACGTCAATACGGGCCGCCTGACCACCGAAATGTTCGAAGACGTGGTGCGCCGCGCACGTGACATTTGCGGCGGTTGATTTTACGCGTCCAAGGTTATCAGATGTCCGATCCGCTTTTCGATGCTTCCTGCATTTCGCGGATCACCTGATCAATCAGGTCAAGAAGGTCTGCCGTTTCTTCCAGATTTTTTTCAACCAGACTGACGGCGGTTTGAAGCGGCAGGTTGGTATCCAGCGTGATGTATTCCTGCTCTTTCGGCATGGCGGAATAAAGCTTGGACAAATGCCCCGCCAGCTTGATGTCGAGCAAGGACAAACGGCTGACGTTTGCTTCGAATACCGTTTTGCTGAAACCCGGATGTTTCTGGATAGTATCTCCCGCCTGCTGGTATTTCGGCGCCATCACAGGATCCGTCAGGCCTTTGAGATAATCACCGTAAATAGACAGGAAGGCTTCGATCTTGGTTTTGTTTTCCTGCAGCTCCGCCTCCAGCGTGGCCAGCAAAATCTGCCTTTCGCGTGATTGCAGCAATGCTTCCTTGCGATCAGCTTCCAGACTGCCGCCATTTTGGTTTTGCGCGGCGCGGTTAATCAGGCTCATCATCAAAAGCGCATTAAAGGCAAACCCCAGCAACATGCCGCCGAAAATCATCAATGGCGCCAGAATGTCGGATTGCAGCCATGTCGGCAGCGTCACCGGCTGGCGGTCGAGCAACGCCCAGACGCCTTTTTTCATCGCGCGCGCCTGTTCCTGCGCGCGTTCGTAATTGGTGGCAAAAACCGTGTTATAGGTCTGGCGGCGATCGACGATCGCATAACCGTTGCCCAAAAGCTCCAACGCCAGATCCTGATTGCTTTGCACCACGCAGCGCCCGACCAATTCCGGGATCACGCCGCCTTCAAGTTTGCAATTGACCTGCCCTTCCTGAATAAGCGTATCCATCAGCGCAATCGCGCGCAGCTCCAGCGGCGTGTCGCTGGACGTTGCCGGACGAATCCCCCAAAGACGGATGGAAAGCCCTTCGGCCCGCAAAGTCACGGGGTCAACCGCGCGCATCGGACGCTGGATACGCTCCGGCAGGGCCGTATTGCCCGTTGTGGCTGATGCCGATTGTGCAGCCGCATCGACCGCATACCCGCCCGCCGTGAAAAGCGCAAATGCAAAAAAAACGGCCGCAAGTTTGGAAAAGCGCATGAAAAACCCCTGAAGAATACAAGGCAAAAGACAAGGCCCGAAAAAGGCCTCACCCATTTTAGCGCAGAAATAGTTAATATTCCAAACACGGCCACACCGCATCGCGGCGATTACAAAATCATTATATTTTATATACTTAGCGTGCCGCCGTGCGCGGAATGGGCAAGAAGGGGAAAAGCCAGCCCGCCAATTGTTGCGGGTTGCGCGTCTGGATCAATACGCGGCCCGGCCCGCGGAAACGGCAGGCAAAGCCCTCGCCCGATGTCATGGACGAAAACCATGTTTTGGCGCCTTTGGTGATTTCGTATTTCATGCCGGCATCCCATGCGACCAGATGTCCGTTGTCGATCAGAACCGTTTCACCCTCGGCAATGTCAATGGTGTGGATAGAACCATAAGTGGACAAAAACACCGTCCCTTCGCCAAAAACCTTGACCACAAAAAAACCTTCGCCGCTGAACAGACCCTTGGTCAGGCTTTGCATTTTGGTCGATACCTGTACATCGGGCGTTGCGGCCAGATAACCGTCTTTTTGCACCAGCAATTCACGCCCTGCGGTGACTTCGGTTGTGGCAATACCGCCCGGTGTTGCCGCCGCCAAAAGCGCCCAGCCGCGTCCGCGCACGGCTTCGATCTGCTGCATAAAAAAACTTTCGCCCGAAAATTTCCGCGCCACACCGCGCAGGAAACCGCCGTCCATTTTACCGGTCAAATCCATGCCTTCGGACATGGCCACCATCGCGCCGCTTTCGGCTTTGATTTTTTCGCCCTCTTCCAGCTCGAAACGGATCAGGGGGAAGGCGACGTCATTGGTGATTTCGTATTTCATGGCAATTCATGCTCCGGCAGGGGGTGAAGGGCAAACGCACCGTTAGTCCAAAAGGCCTTTGAATTCCTGATGCTTACACTATTCGGTCGCAAAAAATCGCCGCGCCGTCAAGCAAATCCGCTATAATGGGCAGAACCTATGTGAACGCCCTGCCAGGTAACCTATGCCCTCTTTTTACCACGGCACATCCGCGCTGTTTGATAATTTTGACGACAGCAAAATCGGCAAAAACACCGCCGTGGGCAATTGCGAAAACGGACGCGGCACATATTTAAGCAGCGATCTTGATTGGGCCAGCGGGTGGCAAGAACGTTTTGACGGCGCGTTTTACCACACCAAACGCATCGACATCAGCGACGCGGCATGGGAAAAAAAATTTCCTTTCCCAAGATCATGTTTTTACACGGCAGGAAGCCGCGCAATTGGCCGCCGACGCCGCAAACCGCGGCATGTTAGGCGCGGCGGATACTATCGCGCATCTCATCCGATCCAACGCACGCCGCGAACCGGAAGTCCCTGCATTGACAGGCCGCGACATTGCCATGGCCAGCCGGTATGACGCGGAAATAAACCATTTCCTGCACGCCGCCGGTTTTTACGGATACAAATACAAAGAAGAAGTCCGCGCAGGCAAAGAAGCCGAAAACGTCATTTTTTTCCAAGCCGCCGACATCCCCCTGACCACGCCCATGCATGCGGCGCTGGAAGGGATGAACGGCAAAAAAACAGGATATAAAAATTTCGTGGCGCAAGGCGCCGCCGTGGCGGACACCACCACCCTGCCGCCCGCGGTTGAAAAACGCCTTGAACATATTTCCGCGCAAATCGCGGATTACGCCGCGGCCCAAGGCATTGACAGCTGCAAGGCAGATGCCGCCGCCGCGGATATCAAAAAACTCGCCGCGCTTGGCGCCGCACAGGAAAACTATGACGGGCGCACCCATCTGCACCCGCTCAAACTGGCCGAAACCGCGATTGTTTTGCACATGGGCGTTGATGCAGGCAAGGCGCTCGCCCATCCCACAGCCGATTTCGTGCATGACAGCATGAAAGACATGGGACATGCCAGCCCCGCCGCGCGGCTGGAATCCCGCCCTGCGCCCCTGAGCGGCGATATTTCTTCATCGCGGTTTCAAATGGGCAATGACACCGCCGCATTCCGCAAACATCTGGAGAATCCGAAATATATCGCCAGCGAAACACTGTCATCCGCGCGCAGCCAGATTGCCAGCGCACAACCGCAGATGCTGGCGTCTTTTGATAAAATCATCGATGCGCTGCATGCGCCCGGTGTGGATTTTTCGATGCGCGACGCCATGGGGCACGCCGTCAGCCGCGCCCTGCGCGGACAGATGGAGCCGGAGGGCGGTGAAACCACCATCGGAAACCTGCGCAAAAACCTTGAATACAATGCAGCAAGCGGCCGCGCCGATTGCCGTCAGGTCATTAACGATGCGGAATCATTCGGCGAGAGGCTGAAAACAGCCGTACAAACCCCCGCGCAAAAACCCGCCGCCGCGGCAAACACCACGCCCGCCGCCAAAACAACATCGCGTTTCAGTTTAAGCTGAGCTAAGGCCCGCGCGGGTCAAT
>JAVEWI010000230.1:0-3742 GCA_034004625.1 Bdellovibrionales bacterium | reverse complement strand
CTTCTCCGGGCATAGGTTCTTTGCGCACCCGGCCCTTACCTCAACACCTCACACCCCGCAAATTATTAACCTCTTTTGCAGGGTTTCGGGTTATAATGGGCGCGTCATTACCAGTTTTGACGTCAGTTTTATTGAATGGGCAGGCATAAAGTGTCTTTTACCGCCGAATCTTCCACATCCTTGCGCAAGGCCTTTCACAAGGCCTTTGCCAGCGGCATGCTGGCTTTTGCCGCCGCGGCAAGCCTTGCCCCTGCGGCAGCGAACGCGGGTGCGGATGCAACGGCACCGGTTGCCCCCGCCACGCCCTCCGCCGCAGATGTCTATGCCCCCGATGTTTATGACGTGCAAATCATGATGCAGGATGCGGCGCGCAGCAAATTCACCGACCTTGCCCGCGCGGCGGACAACGGATACACCGCCCGCCTGATGCGGCTGGAAAACCGCCTGAACGATGCCCTGCAACGGGATGGCGCCCATCCGCGGCATAACGCCATTGTCATCCTCGACCCCGCGCAAACGGATATTGCCGTGACGCTGGAGGTTGATATGCCCGATGTGGTGCGCAGCGCCCTCGCCCGCCGCGGCGCCACGGCAGAAGAATCCCGCATTACCGGTATTTCCGCCCATATGAAAGACAGCCATGTCACCCCCGGCGGCACCGTCACCTATACGCAGGCGCCCATGGCAGCGATGCAAAGCGCCGGCGGCACGGCCGAGGCCTGCATCATCATCCCCATGCCGGAACACGATAAACCCGTCCGCATCAAAGGCCTGACCGAAGCGGAAGAAGAAGATTACCTGAACACGCACGAAGGCTGGCATTGCCTTGACAGCCGTTACAGCGCCACAGCGGAAGACAAAGAAGCGCTTGGCAATACCCGCACCATGCGTGATTTGCAGCAAAGCCCTGCGGCGCTGCGTGCGCTCGAGGTGATTAACCTGCAAGAAGCCCTCGCCGATGTCGGCGCGCTGGGCGATATGATCCGCGCGGGCAGCAACCCCCGTTTGCTCTCTGCCGTTATTGCTTGGCGCAATACGCCCGCCGAAAACGATCTGGAACACAATACAGCCCCCGCGCTGCAAGCCTTGGCCGCGCATATCAATACGGTCGGGGTCAAAGCTTTCCGCGCCATGGATGAAAAATCCGCGCATCAGCTGTATTTCCGTCTGGTGGATGAAAATGGCCTGACCCAGCCGCGCATTCAGGCCGCGCTCGACTATATCTATGCAGGCGGCGCCAATACCCCCGCCGCCATCCCCGCGCCCTCAGATACGCGCAGCGCAGCCGCCGCGCCCACAACGAAAGAAGCGGCCGCAGCGCAATTGCAAAATTATTACAACGAAAAGCTGACCCGCCTGTTTACCGGCGCGGATGGCAGCAACCTTTCCCCCGTCGCCCCCGGCACGGTGGAGCGGGCGGAGCGTTTGCAAAACCGCCTGAGCCAGTGGGATGCGCGCCAGACGCTGGAGCAAACCGCCGTGCGCCGCCATGGCGAAATCACGCTGGAATCGCTGGTTTACGCCTATGGCCACCTGAAACAGGGATTGCAAAGAGACATCAGCGCAGGCCGCGATGCCGAAACGGGCCGCGAAAAACTGTCCCGCCTGCGGGTGGAGCTTGCCATCATCGGCACGCGCGATTACGACTTCACTGCCGCCAACAGCCGCCACGGCGTGACACTGCGCCTGCCGCAAGCCGCGCCGGAGCCAGCAGCAACCGCACCCGCAGCTGCTGCGCCGCAAGAAAAGCCCGCACCGCGCCGCTGAGAAAAATTCCGAATAAAAACATCCGCAAAAGACGCGCAGACCCCGCCGCCGCCGCGCGGCAAAACTGATGCAGTTTCGCAACGCCTGCGCAACGATTTCCCCCGTGCGGCCCCACAGAGGCCAGAGGGGGGGAAAATACTTTACAAAGAATCGAATCGTCCTATAACCTAAAATTATGAGGGTCGCGCAAACGCGATTCAGACCGGCGCGACCTTGTCGCCGGCACCCGACGAGCCGGATGCCCTCTAAGCAAGAACAACGTAACAGGGTTTACATGCAATGGAAGATTACGACGGTCCGGAAGACGTGGTGCGACGTTCGCGCCCAGAGATTCCTGTAACCTGCTTTCGTCCCACGGCGCTGAAAAATGCGGCGCAGTGGTTTTTGACTAATTTTCCCGGCAAAACACTCTACGCCGTCAAAGCCAACCCAGACCCTTTTGTGATCGCCGGCCTGTTTGAAGCCGGCATCCGACATTTCGATGCTGCCTCCCTGCCGGAAATCCAGCAGGTCAGCACGCTTTGTCCGGGCGCTGACATTTCTTTTATGCATCCGGTCAAAAGCCGTCATGCCATTGAACATGCGTATTTCGATTACGGCGTGCGCAATTTCTCTTTTGACAGCCTGGCGGAACTCGACAAAATCGTCGCGACCACGGGCAATAGCAAGGACCTCGGCCTTTTGCTGCGTCTTGCCGTGCCGAACGGTGATGCGGAACTGCCGCTGAACGACAAATTCGGCTGCGCCCCCGCGCAGGCCGTATCCTTGCTGCGCGCGGCACGCAAAGTATCCGCACGTCTGGGCATTTGTTTCCACGTGGGTTCGCAAACCATGAACCCCGAAGCTTACGTACGCGCACTCGGCATTTGCGCCGACATCATGCGCCAGATGCCGCGCACACAGGTGGACATCATCGATATTGGCGGCGGGTTCCCCTCTGCCTATCCCGACATGACGCCGCCGCCTTTGTCCGAATTCAAAGCCGCCATCGACCGCGGGCTTGACGCCCTGCCCAATCCCGACCGCTATGAATTCTGGTGCGAACCGGGACGCGCGCTGGTCGCCGAAAGCACATCCGTGCTGGTCAAGGTCGAGTTGCGTAAGGGCGATGTGCTGTACATCAATGACGGCACATACGGCAGCCTGTTTGACGCAGGCCATATGGGTTTCCGCTATCCGGTTCGTCTTATCCGTCCGACGCCGGATGCGGTCTACACCGCGGGTTCAACCCCCGCGGCAAAAATAGCCGGCACGAAGCCGGCGGCTGGCAAAAAAGCGATGTTGAAGCCGTTCCGTTTTTACGGGCCGACCTGCGACAGCATCGATTACATGCCCGGCCCCTTCTTCCTGCCCGATCATATCGGGGAGGGTGATTACATCGAAATCGGCCAGCTCGGCGCCTATGGCAATGCCATGCGCACCGGCTTTAACGGCTTTGACGCGCATGAAATCGTGCGTGTCGATACGCCGCCCATGATTACGATGTACGAAACCACCACCGAAACGACGGATTCCAAAGAATTCTGCATCGCGTAAGGCCGCGCGCCACGCCGCAGATTTTTCCTCCGGAAAGAGAGAGACGACAATGAAAAACCTGAAAACGGTCAAGACCAAAGCCGCCCCCAAAGCCGCCGCGAAATCGGCAGCCAAACCGGCGCTGAAATCGGTAAAACCGCATCCCAAAAGCAACCGCAAGGCGGACCTGCTGTCCAAACCCGTGAAACACATCGACATCAAGTCGTTTGACGCGCGCCCGATTATCAAACAAATGAGCGACATGTCCTTCACCTCGCGCGATCTGGGCCGCGCCTGTGAAATTTTCAACACGATGCTGAAAGACAAAGAAGCCACCAGCATCCTGACCATCGCGGGCTCCACCTCTGCCGGCGGTTGCATGGATCTGTATGTCGATCTGGTCAAAAACAACATGGTGGACGTTATCGTTTCCACCGGTGCGTCCATCGTGGACATGGAC
>JAVEWI010000229.1:0-3753 GCA_034004625.1 Bdellovibrionales bacterium | reverse complement strand
CACCGCCATGATGCTCAAAGGCGAAAACAGCCGCACCGTATCCAAAGCCGTTGATGCAAAACTGACAGAAATCAACCAGTCATTGCCCTCAGGCATCAAAGCCAAAACGGTTCTCAGCCGTACCAAGCTGGTTGACGCGACGATCGCCACGGTGCAAAAAAACCTGGGCGAAGGCGCGCTTCTGGTTATTGCCATTTTGTTCTTGCTTCTGGGCAATATACGCGCGGCGCTCATTGCCGCGCTTGTGATCCCTATCAGCATGGCAATGACAGCCGCAGGCATGCTCAAAGCCGGCATCAGTGCAAATTTGATGAGTCTTGGCGCACTTGATTTCGGTTTGATCGTGGACGGTGCGGTAATCGTAACGGAAAACTGTCTGCGGCGATTGTCGGAAAGGCAACATCACGAAGGCCGCCTGCTGACACTGCAGGAACGCATGGAAGAAGTCTTGCAGGCCAGCCGCCAGATGATACAGCCTGCCGTTTTCGGACAGGCGATTATTATTACGGTTTACCTGCCTCTGCTGACTTTTTCCGGCGTCGAGGGAAAGATGTTCGAGCCCATGGCAATGACGGTTATTCTGGCGCTGGTTGCGGCATTTATCCTGTCCATCACCTTTGTTCCTGCCATGATTGCGCTCTGCATCCGCGGCAAGGTTGAAGAAAAAGAAAACCGCATCATGGGCACCGCAAAATCCGGTTATGCCCCGCTTTTGCGTTGGGGCCTTGAAAATCCCAAAAAAGTTATCACTTCAGCCATCGTTTTCTTTTGCCTGTCCTTGCTGGTTGCGACGCGCCTGGGACAGGAATTCATCCCCACTCTGGATGAAAAAGACATTGCCATGCATGCCATGCGTATCCCAAGCACGGGCATTTCGCAGTCCACCGCCATGCAGCTGCAGGTAGAAAAAACCATCAGCGCCATGCCCGAAGTAGCCTTTGTCTATGCCAAAACAGGTACGGCGGAAATGGCGGCAGACCCCATGCCGCCCAACGTATCAGATACTTTTATTATTTTGAAACCGCACAGCGAATGGCCGGACAAGCGTATGACCAAGGCAGATTTCATCGAAAAACTGTCGCACAGCGTGGAACAAATCCCCGGCAATAACTATGAATACACCCAACCTATTCAAATGCGTTTCAACGAATTGATTGCGGGGGTGCGCAGCGATATTGCCGTAAAAGTCTATGGCGACGATTTTGACGCCATGACCGACACAGCAGGCAAAATCGCCAATACCTTGCGCACGATTAACGGCGCGGCGGATGTTAAAGTTGAACAAACATCCGGCCTGCCGCTTCTGGATATAGACCTTAATCATGGCATGATCGCACGCTATGGCCTTAGCACGGCTGACATTCTGGACTTGATCTCGATTGCCATTGGCGGGCGTGAAGCGGGGCTGATTTTTGAAGGCGACAAACGTTTTCCCATTGTTGTGCGTTTGCCGGATGATGTGCGTGAAGATATTTCCGCGCTTGAAAACCTGCCCGTACCCGTTGCGGCGGAAAATAGTGCGGGGCGCAGCTTTATTCCCTTGCGCGAAGTGGCGTCATTCCATCTGTCCGAAGGGCCGAACCAGATCAGCCGCGAAAACGGTAAACGCCGCGTGGTGGTACAGGCCAACGTGCGCGGGCGCGACATCGGGTCTTTCGTCGCCGAAGCACAGAAAAAAATGCAAAGCCAGATCAAAATCCCCGCCGGTTACTGGCTGGATTGGGGCGGGCAGTTTGAAAACCTGATGGCGGCGCGCGAAAGGCTATTGATTGTCGTGCCGGCCTGTTTTTTCCTGATTTTCATGATGCTGTTTTCGGCGCTTGGTTCTGCGCGGCAGGCATTGCTGGTTTTCAGCGGCGTGCCGCTGGCCATTTCCGGCGGCATCCTGACGCTGGCGCTGCGCGATATGCCGTTTTCCATTCCGGCGGCGGTCGGGTTTATTGCCCTGTCCGGTATTGCCGTTTTGAACGGGCTGGTCATGATTACCTATATCAATGACCTTGTGAAAAAAGGCACGGACGTGACGGCCGCAATTGTCGAAGGGGCCTTGACACGCCTGCGGCCTGTTTTGATGACGGCCTTGGTCGCATCGCTCGGCTTTGTGCCTATGGCGCTGGCTACCGGCACGGGGGCAGAGGTGCAAAAACCATTGGCAACCGTGGTGATTGGCGGGCTGGTAACAGCGACGCTGCTGACGCTTGTGGTTTTGCCGGCGCTTTATAAAATATTCGCCGCCAAGGAGGAAAGAGAATAAAAGGAATCAGGCGTCCTTGGGCACGTCGGGACGGCCTTCGTTGCGGTCACGGTAAACGGCTGAACGCGCCAGCATAACCAAAGTGACCGGCGTGGTCAGGGTCATGAAAACCGCAATCAGAACCCCCGTTAAAACAGGCTGCCCCGCAACCCAGAAATGCACGATGGAGGCAATCAGGATAAACCCCGCGCCCAGCGTAGCGCCCAAGGTAGGCGCATGCACACGGTCGTAAAAGTTTTTAAGCCGCACAAGCCCGATATTGCCAAGCAGCGTCAAACCCGCGCCGGTAAAAGCCATGACAGCAACCAGCAATTCGGCCCATAAGGATATATCCTGAACAACCATTTCAGCCGTATCGGTCATTCAATTACCTCCCCGCGCATCAAGAACCGCGCAAGCGCGACGGTTGCCGTAAAACCCAGAAGGCCGATAATCAAGGCAGCTTCCATATAAATCGCGCTATTCACGCGGATGCAAAAAACAACAATCGACAACAACGCATTCACGTAAAGGGTATCAAGACCCAGAATGCGGTCCTGTGCCCGCGGGCCGATAATGATGCGCCACGCAGCCAAAACCATGGCAAGCCCCATCATGGCCTGCGCCGTCATCAGGGTTATATCAATCACGCTTTGCAGGATCATTCGAAAATCTCCATCAGCAGGCGTTCATAGCGGGTTTTAACCAGCTTGACCCATTCTTCTTCATCAACCAGATCGAGCACATGCAGCAGGAGGCTGCGGCGGCGCGGGTCATATTGCACCCACAAAGTTCCCGGCGTGCACGTCACGATAATACTGAGCACGGCAAGGCCATAGGTGCTTTTCATCACAATCGGCACGTGGATAAAATCGGACGTGCGGGTATTTTTTTTGCGCCCCAGGATAATCGCGGCAACCGCGATGTTGGAACGCACGATATCCTGCAAAACAACACCGGTCAGTTTGATCATCGCCAGCGGCCTTTTCAGGCGCACGGGTTCGGGCTCCAGCGGACGCATGACGGGCGGCAGCAAAAGCCCCAATATAGCCGCAAAAACAAACGACGCAGTGGTATAGGTGCCGGCCAAAATCAGCCACATGGTAAAAATCGCCAAAGACATCAGCGGGTGCGGCAAAATACGCGCGATCATGGCGTGACCTCCGTACCGGAAACATCATAAGGAAGAACATCAGAAACGGCGGCGCTGTCCGCAGACGGTACAGCGGCGCGGCGCGGCTTGGCAGGTTTATCCAAAACAGCGGCAACATAGCCCGATACGTTTTGCAAAGAAGCAGCCGTGGCGTCCATGCGCACCATGACAGGGCCGCTCATGACCGTCAGGGCGATACAGGCGGACAAAAGCCCCGCGATGGACAAAAATTCCACCCGCGCCACGCGCGGCGGCGGCTCGTCCTTGGGCACCCAGAGAACCTCGACACCAATACGCACAATCGCCACCATGGTCGCCAGACTGGAAAACGCCAGACAGCCCACAAAAACCCATGCCGTGCGTGACG
>JAVEWI010000228.1:0-3760 GCA_034004625.1 Bdellovibrionales bacterium | reverse complement strand
CGTGATTGCAAACAAAGCGGGCGTCACCGTATCCACTATCGAACATCTGATGTCTGCCTTTGCCGCGCTGGGCGTTGATAACGCACGCGTCGACATTGACGGGCCCGAAACGCCCATCATGGACGGCAGCGCAAAACCCTTTATCGACGCGATAGACCGCGCCGGTCTCAGCCGCCAAAAAGCAGCGCGTCAGGTTCTGGTCATCAAAAAAACCATCAGCATCCAAGACGGCGATAAAGAAGCGATTTTGAGCCCCGCAGAAGGCCAATATTTCGGTTTCGAAATTGAATTCCCCGGCGCCCTGATCGGCCGCCAGAAATTCACGCATGAATTGAAAGAAAGCAGTTTCCGCGGCGACATCGCCGCTGCACGTACCTTCGGCTTTTTGCACGAAGTAGAAATGCTGCGCAAAATGGGCCTGGCCCGTGGCGGCTCGCTTGACAACGCCATTGTGGTTGATGGCGACACCGTCATGAACCCCGATGGCCTGCGTTTCAAAAACGAATTCGTGCGTCACAAAATTCTGGATGCTGTTGGCGACATCTATCTGGCTGGCGCGCAATTGATTGGCCATTACCACGGCGTCAAGGCTGGCCATGCCATGAATAACAAAGTCCTGCATGCCCTGTTTGCGGATCCCACCGCCTATGCGCTGGTCACCCTCAATCAAGCACAGGAACCGGCCGCAGCCGTGCAGCCCGCCGCGAAACAGGGCCTCGGCGTTTTCATGGGCGATGCGATGCCTGTGACGGCTTGACCCCCTAGCGGCCATTCACATAATAATTACAATTGATCTGCGCCAGCGTTTGCTCCGCCGTGCGAAAACATGCTATAAAAACCGTGTTTTCACCCGTTTAAACCATAGCCGGATACTGCAAGATCATGACCGTTTTCTCTCCCCTTTCCGCGCCGCGGCTGAACCGTTTTGTGCTGCTGGCTTTGCTCTGCCTGCCGCTGGCGGCCTGCGCGACAGAAGACCAGAAAGCGGAAAAACGCCTTGCCGCCGAAATCGCCGAACAGGAACCGGTAGAAAACCTGTATAACCGCGCGGCAAAACGCCTGGATGACGGCGTCTTTTTTGACGCGGCAAAATTGTTTGACGAAGTTGACCGTCAATATCCCTATTCACAATGGGCGACGCGCGCGCAATTGATGTCCGGCTATGCGCATTACCGCAACATGCGCTATGACGAAGCTGTGATGGCGCTTGACCGCTTCATCGAACTGCACCCCGGTGATGAAAGCATTGCTTATGCCCATTACCTGCGCGCACTTTGCTTTTACGAACAGATCGTCGACGTGCGCCGTGACCAGCGCACGACCGAACTTGCGCTTGAAAACCTGCAACGCGTTGTGGACCGTTTCCCCGACACCGTTTACGCACGCGACGCCATGTTGAAAATCGACCTGACCCGCGACCACCTGGCGGGCAAGGAAATGGAAATCGGCCGTTATTATTTGCAACGTAACCAACATCAAGCCGCCATCAACCGTTTCCAACGTGTGGTTGACCAATACCAGACCACAACCCATGTCCCCGAAGCACTGCACCGTCTGGTAGAGTCCTACCTGGCGCTGGGCATCAGGGCGGAGGCGCAAAAATCCGCCGCCATCTTGGGATATAACTTCCCCGAAAGCCGTTGGTACAAAGACAGCTATGCGCTGCTGGGCGATAAAAACATGCCCGCGCCCAAAAGATCTGTTTACGACCGCACGCTTGGACGTCTTTTCAATTAAAGGTTTTCGCGCTTCATGCTCGCCAGTCTTGATATTCAAAACGTGGTGCTGATCGACCGCCTGTCGCTGGAAGGTGACGCGGGGCTGGTCGCGCTGACGGGCGAAACGGGCGCGGGTAAATCCATTTTGCTGGATGCGCTCGGCCTTGCCCTTGGCGCGCGCGCCGATGCGGGGCTGGTGCGCCATGGCGCGGCGCAGGCGACCGTCACGGCGTCTTTTGAATTACCCGCGCTGCATCCCTTGCGCGATTTCCTGTTTGAAAACGGCATTGACGGGGCGGAGACGATTATCCTGCGCCGCAGCCTTGGCAAAGACGGGCGCAGCAAAGCCTTTGTCAATGATGCTGCCGTATCTGTGCAATTCCTGCGCGATGTCGGCGCAAAATTGATCGAAATCCACGGGCAATTTGACACGCACGGCCTGCTCGACAGCGCCACCCATGCGGCTACGCTGGATGCTTTCGCGGGCAGCCTGTCCGATGCGAAATTGACAGCAAGCGCATGGGACAATTGGCGTGCAGCACTGGCAAAACTGGAAGAAGCGCGCGCAGGCATCGATGCCATGCGATTGCAGGAAGAATACCTGCGCTATACCGTGGCCGAGCTTGAAAAGCTAAACCCGCAGGCTGGTGAAGAATCCGTTTTGGCCGAAAAACGCCACCGCCTGCTCAACCGCGGCAAATTGGCCGAAGGTTTGGCGCAGGCCGCAGACATCATGACCGACGACAACGGTCTGCAGAACATGGCAGGCCGGATGGAAAGCCTGCTGGAAAAACTCGCGGCCAAAGATGCTGCGGGCATGGCGCCGCTTTTGGAAACCCTCGCCCGCATTCGCGTGGATATGGAAGACCTCGGCTGGCAGATCGACCGCCTTGCCCAAAATGGCGATGACGGCGCAGATAATCTGGAAGACATCGAAGAGCGTTATTTCGCCCTGCGCGATTGCGCCAAAAAACACCGCTGCACCGTGGACGACCTGCCCGCGGTACACAGCGACCTTGCCCAAAAACTGCGCCTGATTACGCATCAGGACGATGCGCTCGGAGAAATGGAATCCGCCGTGCGCAATGCGCGCAGCCATTTTGTGGCCTTGGCCGAAAAACTTTCCGCCAAACGCGCAAAGTCTGCCGGAAAACTTTCCAAAGCCGTGAATGCGGAACTGCCCGCCTTGAAACTCGACAAGGCGCGGTTTGATGTGGAATGCAAAACATCCACGGACGAAAACCATTGGGGGCCGCAAGGCATCGACCGCGTGCGTTTTTTGGTTGCGACCAATCCGGGCGCCGCGCCGGGGCCTTTGGACAAAATCGCATCGGGCGGAGAGCTGAGCCGTTTTATGCTGGCGCTGAAGCTGATCCTGTCCGGCGGCGGCAGTGTACCAACATTGATTTTTGACGAAGTCGACAGCGGTATCGGCGGCGCCGTTGCCGATGCGGTGGGGGAGCGCTTGCAGCGCCTGTCCCTGCATTGTCAGGTATTGGTCGTCACCCACAGTCCGCAAGTCGCGGCGCGCGCGGCGCATCATTGGCATGTCGCCAAGACAGAACAAAAAGGCACGGTCGTAACGCGCATCACCCCCCTGACCGAAACCGCCGCACGGCAAGAAGAAATCGCCCGCATGCTGTCCGGCGCGAATATCACCACCGAAGCACGCGCGCAGGCCGCACGCCTGCTGGAAAACGCGGAAAACCATGTCCCCGCCGCCTAAAAAATCCCCCAAAGCGCTGGCAATGGAAGCCGCCTTGCTGCGCGAACAAATTGCGCGGCACGATGCGCTGTATCATCAAAACGATGCACCGGAAATTTCCGATGCTGCCTATGATGCGCTAAAACGCCGGCTCGAAGACATCGAAAAAATCATTCCCGAAACCATCGACATGTTCAGCCCCACGCAAACCGTGGGCGCGAAACCGTCCGGCGCTTTTGGCAAAATACGCCATAGCGTGCCGATGCTGTCGCTGGGCAATGCCTTCAGCGCCGAAGACGTGACGGATTTTGTCGATCGCGTCAGAAAATTCCTGAGC
>JAVEWI010000227.1:0-3761 GCA_034004625.1 Bdellovibrionales bacterium | reverse complement strand
ACGAAGCGGGGGAAGATGTAACGCCCACAGCCTTTGTTTCTTTTCTCTCTTCCGCTGCGCGTCAGGGGCAGCTGGAAACAGCTGCTTTGTTGCATCAGAAGTGCGCGGCAGCGGGTATCAAGGCAAACGAATGTGATGAAGTTGTCGTTAAAAACGCACCGGCTGACAAAGTGGCTTTGGTGGCAACAGCCGTAACGGCGCAAGATGAAAACGCCGCGCAGCGCATTGCCAATATGATTTTGACTGCGACCGTTAATAACCAGCACGAAACCTTGCGGGCTTTTTTAGAAAGCGGCGCATCCCCCGGCGGCCATGGCAGCATGGTTTTGCTGATGCTGCTCGAAGATCGTGCCACGCATTTCCCCGAAGACGAACAAAAGCGGGATTACCTGTCGCTGACCGGCGGTGTGATACAGGCCTGTGCAGATCACTATGAAATGAAAGCGCTGGATTTGTTGCTCAATCTGGTTGCTTACCGTTTGCCTGATGGCAAAGAATATCCCGAATTGCTGGAAACGCTGGTTGAGGCCGGTGCCGATCCTTTCAACATGAAAGAAGAAGCCAAACGCTATCTTGTATCGAAATACGAAGAGCGTGATGACACTGCCCGTGCCACAAAATGGCGCAATTGGTTTGACGCCAAGGCGGCAGATTATACAGCGCAGCAGGCACAGGGTTTTGATACGCTGTTCGGGGTGGATTTCCGCTTTAACGATCTGAAACAAACAGCCGGCGCTGATGGTGCCAGCGGTTTGCAGCTGGCAGCCCGCGCGCGGCGCTTGCCCGCCATGATGAAGGCGCTGGATGCTGGCGGCGATCTGACAGTCGAAGATCTTTTTGCAGAAAACCCGCGCGGGGAAAGCCTCATCTCCCTTGCGATTGACCGTGGCGATGCGGTTGTTTTGCTCTCCCCTGCCTATTGGGGCGGACGCGGGATTGATGTGGTTGGCATTCTTGAAGAAAAACTTAGTGACGATCGCAAAAAATGGATCGACATGGAAAGCTTGTCCGTACAGGTCGATCTGCACCGTTTGCAAAAACTGACTCAGGATTTCCGTACGCAATACCGCCTGCCTGCCCGTCCGCGGCAGGTGTAGATTTCAGGAAACAAGAATGACGGATACGCCGGATCAAAAACCCGCCGATGCCTTGTGGCAATATTGGTTTTCGCTTAAAACCTCTGCCCGTACGGGTCAATGGGATGTGCTGCGCCATCAAATGGCTTATGAGCCGGATCATCCCTTGCCTGTGCATCCTTTTCTGATTGATGTTTTTCACGCTGCCGCGAACGAAGGACAGAGTGATATTGTTGAAACATTGTTCGAACGCGGTTTTGCGCTGGATGCTGAAACCTTGCGCGAAACGCTTACCCGCCTCGCCATTCACCATACGGAAAAATCCGGTGACGTGCTGCGCGTATTGATTAAAAACGGTGCCGAAACGGAAGATGCCGCGATATCTGCCGCCGCCAAGGGCAGGCTGGATTCTCTTCATGCGCTGGATGCGGCGGGCGCAGATGTGCGGGCGGGGAACAGCGGGTTTTTTATCGCGCTTTATAGCGGGCAACCTGCGGTGATGAATTACCTGCATGAAAAAGGTGCCGCGATATATCACCCCGCCGTGATTGCCGCGCAATATGGACGTAAAAAAGAATTGCCCGCAGAAAAAGCGAATATCGCGCTGGATGTTTACCGCAGCCTGGTCGGTTTGGATAATTTAGATTATACCGCTCTTCATGCCGATGCAGGCGGCAGGCCTGAAAAAATATCCGCGCTGCGTGAACAGGTTTCAAATGCGGACGGGCTTGTTTTCACGCGGCTGCAAATTGCCGTGCGTGCGGGGAAGTGGGATGATATCCGCGCCGCCGTGCAAAACGACAAAACAGATGTGCTACGTGCGGATGATTTTCTGATGCCGGATGCGGCGGGCCTGCGCCCTTTTGATATGGCTGCCGCGCAGGGCGCGCTGGATAAATTATTTGACCCGGCGATCTGGTATCGCGCGCCGCAGGAAATGAAAAAACTGCATCAGGCGCTGAGCGATATCCGTGCTGAAAATGTTGTAAATCTTGAAAATCTGGTAGCAGACATGCACAGGCGCGAAATCGGCGATATTTTACCCGCTGCGCAAAGCTTCCGCCTTGCCCGCCGTGCAGGGCCGAGGCCGTGACGGCTCCGCAAAAACCCCTTGTGCAGGATTTGCTGCGCGCAGCGGTCGAAGGCGATCTGGCCCGTGTGCGCCTTTTGCTTGAAGGCGGTGCGGAAACCGATGCTGACAGCACCGAAACAGCCGAAGTTCTGCGCCATGCCGAAAACGATAACGTGCCGGGCGGCAAATACCGCAAAGGCATGCTTGAAACGCTTGTCCTGCACGAGCAGCACGGACGTATCAATGCCGCCATGTATTTGGCGGCTTTCAACGGTTTTGCGCCGATCGTTGATTATTTTTTGGAAAAATCCGCACAAGACCCGCTGACATTGAACGTCGCGCTTTTCGCGGCGCTGCGGGCCGGCCGCAAAGAGCTTGCCGAAACATTGCTGGATGCCGGTGCGGATGTGCATTTTAAAAAAACCCTGCCGCTGCGCGCCGCCATTGACAGCGGTAATATGGATTGCATCCAAATGCTTCTGGCGCGCGGCAGCGGAAGGGAAGAAGGGCTTGCCCATGCCTGCGCCCACGGCAATATGGCCGCGGCGACCGCACTTCTGGCGCGCGAAGACGATATCCGTCCCGCACTTGAAAAAATATGCCACACTTTATCCGATAAACGGGCCTTGCCTGATAAAGTGCAATTGACCGATGTTTTATCCACCACCCAGATGTTGCTGGGTCTGGCAGAGGCACGTGGCGACGATATGTCGCGCGAAATCATTTGGCTTGCTTTTACGGCTGTGCGTGAACAGGCATCCGGCATGGTTGAAACCATTGCAGAACATAGTGCCTTCGCCGCCTTGCCTGCCGCGGATAAACGTCAATTATTTGATGTTTTGACTCCGCTTGTTTTTGACAGCAAAAATAAATCTCCGTTAACCGATGTTGTGATGGCTGTTGATGCATTGGGCGCTGCGGGCGGGGCGCAAAGTATTTTGTGCGAGGCGCTGCGCAAGCGTGATGCGGCAAATGTGGCCGAGGCGCTGCGTCTTGGTGCCGATCCGCGCCGCGATCACGGTTTTGCCCTGCACAGGGCAGAGGAAGAAGTTTTTAAAAATGCAGACCAGAATGCACGGTTAATGTTGCAGGATGTGCGCATTTCTGTTGCGGCATTGACCGCGCAAGACGAAACGCGCGCGGATAAAATTTTGCAAAATCCGCAAGACCTGGCAGAAACGCTGCGCCGTGTGGAAACGCCGCGGCAGGTAACTGGATTGATGGCGGTTATCAATGCCGGACGCGCCGAAGAATTGGCAGTGCAAATCGGGGCGCGAAAAGTGCTAATCAATGCGGATGATGTCCTGACACCGGATGCGCATGGCTATACGGCTTTCGATTGCCTTGCCGATCGCGGGCAGCAGGCGTGGATTTTCACTCGTGCGCTGTGGCAGGGACAGGCAGATGAATATATGCGTTTGTGGCAAAACCTGCCCGCCGCATGGGCCGAAGAAAACAAGGCGCAGCACGAAGTTTTTTTGAATACACTGAACGTGGCGGCGCAGCACAGCGCCCTTTTGGATGTGGCAAAACGCTTTGACATGAAAATGCCGCAGCGCCGCAAACCACCCTCGCCCCCTGAGGCTTGAAAAACATATTTTAAACAAAGGCTT
>JAVEWI010000226.1:0-3793 GCA_034004625.1 Bdellovibrionales bacterium | reverse complement strand
GGGGCTGCCCAAGGGGTATGATATTGATTTCAGTCTGCAAGGCGAAGGGCCTGCGCGTGACTGGGCGGGTACGGCGCAGCTGCGTTTGGGACGCGAACTTTCCGGTCATTTCCTTTTGCAGCTCAAAAACAACCAGAGGCTTTTGCTGACAGCGGATTTAAAAGGCCCGCGCAACGTATCTGTCAAAGGCAATGCGGACGTGCCGCTGCAATTATCTCCACCGGTTTTTCCGCCGCGCGGCAAGATAGAAGCCAATTTGAACTCCACGCTTGACCTGCGTAGCCTGACATTCCTTTTGGGGCTGGATGACCACCGCGCCACGGGTATGGCAAAATTGTCCGTTCATGTAACAGGCACTGTGCAGCAACCGGTGATCGAGGGTGCTGGCAGCCTGCGCGATGCGACCTATGAAAATCTGGTGACGGGCGTCAAGCTTTCGGCTTTGCGTGCGGATTTCGCGGGCACGCGTTCTGAATTGCGGGTGGATAATATTTCTGCCCGCACGCCTGATCGCGGAGAAATCAGGGGAAGCGCGGCTGTTTCCCTGCGTAATCTGGCGCGGCCTTCGTTCAGCTTTGCCATCGACCTTGACCGCGCGCAGGTTCTGGCCATGCAAAACGCGCAGGTTCTGGCCAGTGGGAAAATCACGGGGAACGGCAGTACGGAATTTGTGGATATTGACGGCGACATTACTGTGAACCGTGCCGAAATTTATCTGGCCGGTTTTGGCAGCAGCAGCGCGGCAAGCATGCTGAATATTGTAGAGATAAACGTGCCGCCGCATTTGCGCCGCCAGAAAAAACAGATTGCGATCCCCGAAGCGGCTTATCGTCTTAACCTCAATGTGCGCGTATCGGCGCCGCGCGCGATTTTTGTGCGGGGGCAGGGGCTGGATTCCGAATGGTCGGCCAAGGCTCATGTGCGGGGCACGGCGGAAGAGCCTCAGGTGGATGGGGAATTGCGTCTGATACGCGGACGGTTTGAATTTTTTGACGCGCTGATGACATTTGACAGCGGGTTGATTGATTTCAAGGCGGGGAATTACACCAATCCCGATCTGGATATAAAAGCCAACGTAAAGGGAAAACAGGTGATAGCGAATGTTGCGGTGACGGGGTCGGCGCAGGCGCCGTCTGTTGCTTTGACATCTACGCCCGCGCTGCCGCAGGATGAAATTTTATCGCGCGTGTTTTTTGACAAATCGGTGACAGAATTGACGCCGATGGAAATGGTGCGCGTGGCGCAAATCGTCGGCGTCATGTCGGGACGCATGGGCGGCGGGGTGGATCCGATTACCCAGCTGCGTAAAAAAGTGGGCATTGACATGTTCAGCGTCAACCGCAACGACAAAACCGGCGATACCAGCGTATCGGTCGGTAAATATATTTCCGACGGTATTTATATGTCGGTAGATCAAGGATTGAATACCGAAGGCAGTGCGGTCAAATTGCAAATCGAATTGAAACCCAATTTGCAATTGGAAACACGTGTGGGCAACGACAATAACAACAGTGTCGGCATTAACTGGAAACGCGATTATTAATCCAAATCACGGCCCGCGCATGAAAACCGCCACGCTGTTTGGCGCAATGCGCACGCGTGTATTGTCGTTTGTATTGTCATTTTTTGCTGCGGAGTTTGCGGATGCCATGGGTGCGTCTGTATCAATCACGCGTTTCCATGCGCCCTTTTGCGCCGCAGCGGGCAGGGGAATGTCGATGGTTTGCGAACTGCGGTTGAATACGGCCATTAAACGGCGGCCTGTGTCCGGCTGCGCGGGGTTTTCGATTTTATCTTCATCCAGCACCATAGCCAGCGTATCGGTACCGTGCCATGCGTGATCTTGCATTTGGTTGCCTGAGGCATCCAGCCATGTAATATCTTTGCGGTTCGCCGCATCCGGTTTGCCGTGCAGGAAAAATGCGGCGCTAAGGCTTGGGTGATCTGCGCGGAAAGCGGCCAGTTTTGCGGTGAAATCCTGCAGTGCGCGGCCATCTGCGTTTATAGCGTTTTTTTCAACCCATCCCACGGCATTGTCTTGGCAATAGGCATTGTTATTGCCGTGCTGGCTGTTGCCGTGTTCGTCCCCTGCCAATAACATTGGCGTGCCTTGTGCGAGGAAAAGGGTGGCGAGCATGTTGCGTTTTGTTTTTTCGCGGGACTGGTTTATGCCTGCGTCGTCTGTATGGCCTTCGTGTCCGTGATTATAGCTGTTGTTATTGTTGTTGCCATCGCGGTTGTCTTCGCCGTTCTCCGCGTTGTGTTTTGTGTTATAGCTGACAACGTCATGCAAGGGGAAACCGTCGTGGCAGGCCAGCATATTGATGCTGTCTTGCGGTTTGCGTCCATCTTTGTCAAATTCGGGGGCTGAACCGGCAAGACGTGTGGCCAGAGCCGGTGTCATGCCCATATCGCCGCGCCAGAATTTGCGCACGTCATCGCGGAATTTATCGTTCCATTCTTGCCATCCGGCAGGGAAATTGCCCAATTGATATCCGCCGGGCCCGATATCCCACGGCTCCGCCACCAGACGGATTTTGCCGAGTATAGGGTCTGCCGCGATTTCTTGAAAAAAAGCGGCCTCTGCATTAAACCCCTGCGCTTCGCGTCCCAAAACAGGGGCAAGGTCAAAACGGAAACCGTCAATGCCGAAATTTTCCACCCAGTGGCGCAGGCAATCCAGCACCATTTTGCGCGCGGGTTCGGATGTCAGGTCGAGCGTATTGCCGCAACCTGTATCGTCGATATATTTTGTTTTGTCCGTGGGGTTCAACCGGTAATAGGCGGCGTTATCAATTCCGCGCAAGGAGAGTGCAGGGGCATGGGCGGGGCCCTCTGCCGTGTGGTTGAAAACAACATCCAGAATGACTTCGATACCGGCTTTGTGCAGGCTGTCCACCATGTCGCGGAATTCCTGCCGCGCATTTTGCGGATTGCGGGCGTAAGAGGGCTCCGGCGCGAAAGGCGCCAGAGTGTCATAGCCCCAGTAATTGGCAAGGCCGAGGTTTTCCAGACGTTCATCGGCCAGCTTTGCCGCCACGGGCAAAAGTTCGATGGTGGTGACGCCCGCCTGTTTTAATTTGGCAATGGTTTCGGGCGCGGCAATGCCGGCATAGGTGCCGCGCAGCGCGGGCGGCAGGTCTGGGTCGAGCATGGTCATACCCTTGGGGTGCATTTCCATGACGAGCGTTTTGCCTTGCGGTTTTCCGCGCAAAGCGGCGGGTGGCGCAAGGGGGGCGGGCACGCGGGCTTTTATCATGGATGCCGCGCTATCCTCTGCCGGATGTGTCATGGCGTCGTCCCAGATAACGGTGCCGGTGATCTCCTGCGCGTAGGGATCAAGCAGTAATTTGTTCGGGTTAAAACGGTGACCGTCTGCGGGTGCGTCCGGACCGTGCGCACGCAGGCCATAAACCTGCCCCGGTTTTAATCCCGCCACATAGCCGTGGTGCATATCGCCCGTGCGGGCGGGCAGGGTAAAGCGTGCGGTTTCCGTTTTGCCGTCATCGGAAAAAAGGCAGATGTCGATTTTTTCGGCATGGCGGGAATAGACGGCAAAATTAACGCCCTGCCCGTCGTGATGGGCGCCGGGTTTTTCTGCGTTTCCGTTTTGGGTACGGTTTTGAATATCGTCGCTGTGGCGCGTCATGTTATCCGTCCTTGCGGGTGCGGTGGGTGTCACAGGTTCTGTCAGATAACAGACGGTAACACGAAAAACACGGGCAGTGCCAGAGCGCTAGGGTCATGGCCATGCAAAATCAAAACGCTGCGGCAGTGCAGCATTTTGTGCATT
>JAVEWI010000004.1:0-18139 GCA_034004625.1 Bdellovibrionales bacterium | reverse complement strand
AGCAGAGTCTCATCTATCGCGGAATCCGTCCGCTGCAAAAACTGGGCGACCTTGCCATGGTCAGCGCCCTGTTGCCGCTGGCCGGACTTTCCATGCCGCAGCGCGTGCCGGATCATTTGCGCGTTGTACCGCCTGACCCGTGGGCGGGTGACGCCACGCGCGGCCGCGACATGATGGCGGGCATTTTCCGCTTCGCCGGCCAGACATTCGAAAAAGAAGAAGTTTCATGGCGCCCTGAAACGGCCAAAGCCGAATGGATGGCGGAGTTGCACGGGTTTGAATGGCTGCGTGATTTGCGCAGCGTGGGCGGTGACCGCGCGCGCCGCATGGCACGTGAAATGGTGGTTTATTGGCTGCGCCATAACGAAAAGCCGCAGCCCGGTCTGCCCGGCTGGAACCCTGAAGCCACGGGCGTGCGCATTGCCTCGTGGATTTCTTTTCATGATTTTTTCTGCGCGAGTGCGGATGATGAATTCCGCCATGCGTGGTTTGCCAGCCTTGTGAAACAATCGCGTTATCTGGCGCGTGTTTTGCCGGGTAATTTATACGGCATTCCCTTGATGCGCGCGCTTAAAGGTTTGGCCTATAGCGGCCTTGCGCTCGATGACGGCGAAGACCGTCTGGAACAGGCTTTCCGCATGATCCTGCGCGAAATCAAAATGCAAATTTTGCCAGATGGCGGGCATGTATCGCGCAGCCCGCAGGCGACGTTTGAATTCCTGCAATGCCTGGTTGATTTGCGCACGGCGGTGACGGCGGCGCGGCTGGATTTGCCGTCCGAATTGCAACATGCGATTGACCGTCTGGCGCCTGCGGTAAAATTCTTCCGCCACAGCGACGGCGCGTTTTGCCAGTTTAACGGCGGGCAGGAAGGCAATCCGAATATCTGCGATGCTACCCTGATGCATTCCGGCGCGCGGGGCAAAGCCATGCGCAGCCTGCCGCATAGCGGGTACGAGAAAATCCAGCTGGGCCGTGCCAGTGTTATCATGGACGTGGGGTTGCCCGGTCTGCCCAAATACAGCGCGCGCGCCCATGCGGGGTTGCTCGGCTTTGAATACGGTTTTGGCAAAGACCGTGTGATTGTGAATTGCGGCACCACGCCGGTTGCGGGCAAGTGGCGCGATTTGCTGCGCACCACGGCCGCGCATTCGACATTGATCGTGGACAACCGCAACGCCTGCCATTTTGACGAAGCGGGGCAATTGGCCACGCGTCCGGAAATGGTATCGTCACGCGGCGAAGATGAACACAGCGCCCATATCACGGCCAGCCACAGCGGCTATATGCCGCGCTATGGTCTTATCCATCAACGCCGCCTCGGCCTTTTGGACGCGGGGGAGACGTTATCGGGCGAAGATGTTTTGACGGGCAAGGCGGGGGCGCATTTCGCGGTGCGGTTCCATTTGCATCCCTGCATTCAGGCGTCTTTGATACAAGACGGCGCCGAAGTTTTGCTGCGCGCGCGCAGCGGCATCGGCTGGCGTTTTTCGGCCGAAAATGCGCAAATGACGATCGAAGATAGCGTCTATGCAGGCGAGGGGGATGTGCCCCGCCGTGCGCTGCAAATCGTGCTGTCCGGTGTCAGCGCCGCGCCCGAAACGCGTGTTTTGTGGCAGCTGAAACGCGATAAAATCTGATTTTCCCTTTAAAATCAAATAAATGATATTTAACGCGCTTTTAAGCCGCAGTTTGTTATAATGCGGCATGGGAGTCGTTCATCATCTGAAAGACATGTTCAATGTCCGCAAGGACCGGTCTGCGTTTTTTACGCCGTCGCCGGATGCGGAAACCATTGTATCGCCCGCCCGCGCGATGGAAATTTTTGACGTCCTGAAAAATATGAAACATCTGGCCTACGGCTATACCGATGATGGCTGTTATGCCCGCGCGCATTTGATGTGCCGCCAGATATTGGACATGAACGCCGTGCCGCAAAAAGCATGGGCTTTCGAAACCGAAAAACGCGATCTGGTCGTGAATTATCCGGAAGGCGATCAAATCTGGTGGTTCCACGTGGCGCCGGTTTTGAAAGTGGATAACGGCAAAGGCGGATATGTCGCCATGGTGCTGGACCCTTCGTTATTTGACGGCCCCGCAACGGTCAAGGAATGGCGCGAAGTGATGAAGGCCGAAGCCGATCAGGTATTCATTGTTGATTGCGGCGCCGCGCCCAAAGGCTATACCGGAGATTACACGCCGTTCCACCGCACCGGATGGACGACGGATGCCAAGGCGAAAAAATTGATGTTCGATTATGTGCCGCTGCAAGGATTGAACGGCGGCATGCCGACCGTATTCCCGAGCCGCATGCGCGCCGAAAGCGCGAATGACGCGGTGATGCCGCAAACGCGCTTTTACAAAGGAGCCGCCGCGTGCCCGAATCCCAAGGCGTAATTCGCAGGATGATCGAGCGTGACGGCGTTTTCATGGTTTCCTTTCCCAATCACGCCGGTTATTTTTCCATTGCCGAAGGCGATGCGCAATCTGCCATGACAGAACGCATCCGCCGCGCCGCGGAAAGCGGGGAGACGATTTCTTTCCGTTTTGATGCGCGGCTGCAGATCACTGAAATATTCTGAGGATAGACGTTTTATGACGCCCCATCCGCCGCCAAACGGCGATACACTTTTTACCGTCATGTCTGTTTTTGCGCGGCACAGCCGTGTGGTTGAAACCTTTGCGCCGGATGAAAATTTTCTGCGCGGGCTTTTGCCGGATGCGCAAAACCTGACGCAGGTGCGCAACAGTTTTCGCGGCATTTTCCGCCTGAACCGTTTTTTGGAAGACCTGCAAAAAACGCTGGATATTTGTCTGGATCCGGAAGACGGCAAAACCGAATGGACGCAGCAATCGCTGGCCGCGCATGTGGAGCGGAAAAAAGCAGACCGCGCGGCGCAAAAAACGCTGGCGGCAAAACGCTATGCCGAGGCACGGCAACAATTGCTGGACGGTATGGTTAAATCGGTGCTGTTTTTATCGCTGCCCATGGGCATTTTTGTCTGTTATGCCTTTGCGGGCGGAACGGGGCGGGGGATCGGGCTTTTGATTGCGGCGGCCCCTGCGCTAATGGTATTCTGGCTTTGCACAAAAAATGTGCTGCTTTATCGCCGTTTGTCGGCACGTATGGCGGCGACCGGAGAATAAAATGACAGACAAAAAAACAACAGGCAAAGGCACAGGCAGCGGCGCGGGAAAATCCGGCGGGCCGCGCGGTTTGCAAAAAAAGGTGCGCGTCAAAACCCGCGCCAAGCGCAGCATTTCTTCGGCGCGCTGGTTGGAACGTCAATTGAACGACCCCTATGTCGCGGCGGCAAAATCGGATGGCTATCACAGCCGCGCGGCCTATAAACTGCTGCAAATACAGGAAGAACTGGATATTTTCAAACCCGGCATGCGCGTGGTCGATCTGGGCGCCGCGCCCGGCGGCTGGACGCAGGTTGTTTGCGATATTGTCAAACCGGGACAAAACGGCGGCAAGGTGGTGGCGATTGACTACCTTGAAATGAAGCCGGTTGCCGAAGCCGAATTTTTCCAGATGGACTTCACCGATGACGAAGCGCCGGAGGTGCTCAAAAACGCTATCGGCGGCAAGGCGCATGTGGTCATGAGCGATATGGCGCCGCCCACCATCGGACATAAACAGACAGACCATTTACGTATTATGGCGCTGGCTGATATGGCTTATGAATTCGCGCAGGAAGTTTTACTGCCCGGCGGCACGTTTTTGGCAAAGGTTTTTCAGGGCGGGGCAGAGAAAGATTTACTTAACCAGATGAAAAAAGACTTCACCAAGGTGAAACATGTCAAACCACCCGCCAGCCGCGCGGATTCATCGGAAATGTATGTTGTCGCCTTGGGTTTCCGCGGATAAAATAACGCCTTGGGCGTGCTTATGTGTCCTGCATAAGGCGTGTTTACAGGGGTTGTCATAAAATGAACAGAAATACCGAAATCCGCGAAGCTCTGGGCTTTGACGATGTGCTGCTGGTGCCGGCGGAAAGTTTTATCAAACCGGATGAAGTTTCCACACATACGCGCCTGACAGCGGAAATCGAACTTTCTATCCCTGTGATTTCTGCCGGTCTTGATTACGTGACCGAAAGCCAGATGGCCATCACCCTCGCGCAGATGGGCGGCCTTGGCATTATCCACGACAACATGCCGCTAGGCAAACAGGTGGAAGAAGTCCGCCGTGTCAAACGCGCCGAAGGCCGCGTGGTCACCAGCCCCATTACCGTGTCGCCTGAATCCAGCGTGGCCGAAGCGCTCGACCTCATGACGACATACCGCATTTCCGGCCTGCCGGTGATTGAACAGCCGTCGCAAAAAGTCATCGGCATCGTTACGCACCGCGATATCCGTTTTTTTGAAGACTACGCCGCACCTGTCAGCGATCTGATGAGCAAGGATGTGATTACCGTCAAGGAAGGCACATCGCAAGAAGACGCCAAAAAACTGATGCACCAGCACCGCATTGAAAAAATTATTGTAGTGGACGGGCAGGGCCGCTGCGCGGGTTTGATGACGGTCAAGGATATTGAAAAACTGTCGCGTTATCCGCATGCGGCGCGTGATATTTTCGGCCGCCTGCGCGTGGGCGCGGCGGTGCGCATGGGTAAAGACGCGCTGGACCGCGCCAATGCCATGGCGGATGCCGGCCTGGACGTTGTTTTTGTCGATGTGGCGCATGGCCATACGCGCGAAGCTTTTTCTACGGTCAGTATGATCCGCCAATTGCGCAGCAGCAATGTGCAGGTTGTCGCGGGCAATGTGGCCACGGCCGATGCGGCGCTTGGCTTGATTGACGCCGGTGCGGATGCGATCAAGGTCGGTCTTGGCGCCACGGCCTGCGCGGCGACGCGCCGCCAGCTGGGCGTGGGCATGCCGCAATTGACGGCGGTTTTGAATGTGGTTGAACAATGCGCCCTGCGTGATATTCCTGTGATTGTCGATGGCGGCGTGCTGTCGGCGGCGGATATGGCGAAGGCGCTGGCCGCAGGCGCGGAAAGCGTTGTGCTGTCCGATCTTTTTGCAGGGACGGATGAATCGCCCGGCGAAATCGTGTATCAGGGCGGGCTTGCGTATAAAGTCGTGAACCCGCAGGCCAAGGCGCAGCATCGTCCCGTGACAACCTCTTTGGTGCGCGACCCGTTCCGTCTGGATGAAGAGGGCGTGGATACGTCCCTGCCGTACCGCGGTTCGGTGCGCCGTGTCGTGAGCCATCTGGTGGACGGATTGAAAACATCCATGGCCTATACCGGCAGCCGCGATGTCAAAACGCTGCACGAAAATGCCGAAATGGTCAAAGCGAAATAAACCCGGACAAGAATAGGAAATACACATGACACCCGCCGCACGCATACAAGCGGTTATTGAACTTTTGGGCGAGGTGATTGAAACTCCGCGCCCTGCGGATACCGTTGCCAGCCTTTATTTCCGCGCGCGCCGTTATATCGGCTCCAAAGACCGCGCGGCGATCAATACGCGTTTTTACCGTTCCATGCGTGAATACATCCGCCTTGGCTGGTGGGTGGAAAAATGCGGGTTTGAAAAAACGCCGCGCAATCTGGTGATTGCCGCGCTGATTTTCGACCGCGAACATACAGCGGACAGCCTGCCCATGATGTTTTCGGGCGAAAGATTTGCGCCGGATGAATTGGTGGAATCCGAATACAATCTGGCAAAAGCGCTGGAAGGTAAAAACCTTGATGACAGCGGCGTGCCTTTGCGCGAACGCAACGAATGCCCCGAATGGGCGTTCGGGCCTTTGCAACAGGCATTGGGCGACCGTTTTGAAACGGAAATGCAGGCCATGTTGTCTGCCGCGCCGCTTGATTTGCGTGTGAATACCATCAAGGCAACGCGCGAAGAGGTTCTGAAGCAGCTTCAAAAAGAAGGCTATGACGCGCATGCGGGGAAAATCTCTCCGCTCAGCATTCGCGTTTTGGGGCGTCCGCAATTGTCGCAGCATGAGCTTTATCTCAAAGGGCATTTTGAAATTCAGGATGAAGGTTCGCAAATGGTCGCGGTTGTCGCGGCGGCGCAACCCGGCGAACAGGTGGCGGATTTCTGCGCCGGCGCGGGCGGTAAAACCCTCGCCCTCGGCGCCAGCATGGATAACAAAGGCCGTATCGTCGCCATGGATGTTCTGGGCGGGCGGCTGGAGCGTGCAAAAGAACGTTTCCGCCGTGCAGGCCTGCACAACATTGAAACCCGCGCCCTGACCAGCGAACGTGACAAATACGTGAAACGCGCGGCGGGGAAATTCGACCTTGTTCTGGTCGATGCACCGTGCAGCGGCGTGGGCACATGGCGCCGCGATCCGGATAAACGCTGGCGCCAATTGGGCCCCGGTCTTTCGTCACTGGTGCCTTTGCAAAAAGATATTCTGGCCAGTGCGCAGCGTCTGGTGCGTCCGGGCGGGCGTCTGGTTTATGCGACCTGTTCGTTGCTGCCGGAAGAAAACGATTTGCAGGTGGCGGATTTCCTTGCCAACCATCCGGAATTTACGGTTGATCCGGTATCTCAGCGTTTGAAAATTGACGGCGTGGGGGATTACCTGCACCTGTCACCCGGACGGCACGATACGGATGGTTTTTTTGCCGCTGTCCTGCGGCGCAAGGAGCAAACCGCGGCATGACAACAGAAGACGACAAAAGATCCCACGACAATATGACGCAGGCCGCCCGTTTGGCGGGCAACCTGCCGGGGCTTTTGTTGCAGGCCGAAAAAATCGCCCATACCGTGATGCGCGGTGTGCATGGCCGCCGCCGCACGGGGCAGGGCGAAACATTCTGGCAGTTCCGCGAATATCAGGTGGGCGATCAAAGCCGCGATATCGATTGGCGCCAGACCGGCAAACGCGATGCTGTTTTTGTGCGCCAGCTGGAATGGGAAGCATCGCAAACCGCGTGGCTGTACCGCGATGCGTCGGAATCCATGCAATACAGATCTTCCGCCAAATTGCCGTATAAAAAAGACTATGCCGAGGTTTTGCTTCTGGCGCTGGCCATGCTGGCGCTGGATGGCGGGGAACAGGTCAGCTTGCTCGGCACGTCGCTGGCGCCGCAGGCGCATGCGGGCGCGGCGCAGCGTTTGCACGATTATTTGCCGGGACAAAAAGAATTCGATACCCCCGGCCGTCCGGTCACCGCGCGTTCCAACATGATATTGATCAGCGATTTTTATTTTTCGCTCGACCGTTTGCGCACATTCTGCGCGCCGCTGGCGGAAAAAGAAGTGCGCGGCATTCTGGTGCAGGTCACCGACCCCGCCGAAGAAACATTGCCTTTTACCGGCCGCGTCAAATTCCACGACATCGAAAATGCCAAGTCCGCGCCGGTCACGGTGGAACAAGTGGATGCCGTGCGCAGCGAATACATGGAAAAATTCGCCGCGCACCGCGCCGCGCTTGAGGACATGGCGCGCAGTTTCGGCTGGCGTTTGCTGACGGTATCGACTGCGGACAAGCCCGAGGCCTTGCTGGCACGGATATATGATCTTTTGACGGCGAAGGGATAGGGCGGCATGCTGGGCGGTTTGACATTCCTGTTTCCTTTTCTTTTGGGCGCGGTTTTGCTCATCCCCGTTTTGTGGTGGTTGTTGCGTGTCATGCCGCCGCGCCCCCGCGCTGTAAAGTTTCCGGCGTTCTTTTTGCTGCAGGGGCTTAAAACAGATGTCCGCACGGCCTCCAAAACGCCGTGGTGGCTTTTGCTCTTGCGTTCCTTGATTGTGCTTTTGCTGGTGCTGGCTTTGGCTGAGCCTGTCTTGCGCAAATCCGAAGGCCTGCCTGGTAAAGGCGGCCCTGTTTTGATTGTGGTTGATAACGGTTTCAGCGCAGCCGCAAACTGGGGTGACCGCATGGCGCGCCTGCGCGAATATCTGCCGCAAATCGGGCGCAGTGACCGCAGTGTTATTATCATGCCCACGGCGGCATCGCCGGTTGACGGCAAATGGCGCGCCCAAGGCCCCATGGGCGCGGGCGAGGCGGAAAAATGGATTGAAAGCCTCAAGCCGCAGGCCTGGCCTGCCGACCATGCCGCCGCCGCTGTACAGGCTGCAGAGGTTTTCAAAGCGCATGAAATATCGCATGTGCTGATGCTGAGTGATGGCACCGCACCGCGCGATGCCAAAGACAGCCAGGCTCTGCTGGCGGCTTTGCGTAGCGAAGCGGGCGTAACATTGGTACGTGACGACCGGGTCAATACGCCCTACGTCATGCGCCGCAACCCGACGCATCCGTCTGAATTGTCATTGTCGGTGGAACGCCTTTCCAAACAGATACGGGATGAAAAACTGCTCATCACCGCCTATGGCGTTGATGGCAATGTGATTGATGAAACCAGTTTTTCTTTCCCTGCCAATGCGCAAAAAACCGATGTGAAGTGGGAATTGCTGGCCGATATTCGCAGCCGCGTGGCGCGTATTTCCCTGCGGCAGGTTTCCATGGCTTCCGCCGTTTACCTGACAGATTCCCAGTGGCAGCAGCATACGGCAGGCATTCTGGCGGATTCAAAATCCAAGGAAAGCGCCAGCGTATTGAACGAAGTCTATTACCTGCGCCGCGCCTTGGCGGCGACGGGGAAACCTGTTCTGGGCAGTGTCGAGGAATTAACAGCGCAGCCCATGTCTGCCGTGATCTGGCCTGACAGCACGGCATTGACGGCGGTTGAACGCGTACAATTGCTGGAATGGGTGCGCGCGGGCGGTTTCCTGATCCGTTTTGCCGGGCCTAATCTGGCGGGCAGTCCGGAAGATCCCTTGCTGCCTGTCGGTTTGCGTTATGGCCAGCGTGCGATGCAGGGGGCTTTGACATGGGAGAAACCGGTAGGGCTGGGGGCGGCGGCCGAACACGGCCCGTTGCAAGGTTTGGTTATTCCCAAAGACGTGACCGTCACGCGGCAGGTTCTGGCAACGCCAACACCCGAAGTTTTCGACCGCACGTGGCTGACGTTAAATGATGGCACGCCCTTGCTGACCGGCGGGCGCGTGGGCAGCGGCACGGTTGCGCTGGTGCATACCACAGCGGGGCCGGATTGGTCTAATTTTGCCTATTCCGGTCTTTATGTTGATACGTTGCAGCGTCTGGTCTCGCTCAGTGCCGGCGCGGTTGATTTCCGTGCCGAAGCCATTTTGTCGCCCATGATGCTGCTGGATGGTTTCGGACGTCTGGAAACGCCGGACCCACGCAGTCTTGCGCGTCCTGTGGATCCGCGCCAGAAATTTGCGCCGTCCCCTGAAACGCCTCCCGGCATTTATGGCGTGGAAAAACAATTTACTGTTTTCAATCTGGGCGATGCGCTTGGGGAAATGAAGCCTTTGGCGTCTGTGCCCGCGGGCATTGCGGAAGATACCTATCAATTGGCGGGGGAGCGTAGTTTGAAACCGGATCTGTTGCGCATGGCTTTGCTGCTCTTGCTGGTGGATACGCTCGTCACGCTTTTCCTGCGCGGTGTGATTGCTTTGCCTGCACGGTTTGCCGGCGTTGCTTTGGCGTTTCTGCTGGTGGCCGGTGCGGCTTCGCCTGCCTTTGCCCAGAGCGATGCGGAGCAGGCGGATTTGATGACGGGGGTTTATCTGGCCTATGTTGAAACGGGCGATCAGGAAACCGACCGCATCAGCCACAGCGGGCTGGAAGGCCTGCGCGCCGCGCTAAACCTGCGCACGAATATAAAGGTGAATGGTGTGCGCGGGGTCGATCCTTCGCGGGATGATCTTTATTACTATCCTTTCCTTTACTGGCCCATGACGGATTCACAGGCGGCTTTGCCTGGCACTGCGGCGCGTAATTTGCAAACCTATCTGGCGCAGGGCGGCATGATTGTGTTTGACACGCGCGACCAGCAATTTGCCGCGGATGACGGGCGGGGGCCTTCCGGCTCTACGCTGGGGCAGCGACGCTTGCGCAAGCTGACAGAAAATATCCAGATATCCGAATTGGCGCCTGTTGAAAGCGGGCATATTATCGGCAAGAGTTTTTATTTGCTGAATAATTTCCCCGGTCTTTATACCGGCGGCACGCTGTGGGTCGAAAAAGAACCCAGCCCCGACCATGACGGCGTCACGTCTGTGTTTATTGGCGGCAATGATTGGGCTTCTGCCTGGTCCGAAGACCCGTCCGACCGGGCGCGTTTCAACCGATTGGCCAGAAACGGCGCACGCCAGCGTGAAATTGCCATGCGTTTCGGGGTTAATCTGGCCATGGTGGCATTGTCGGGCAGTTATAAATCCGATCAGGTGCATGTGCCTTATATCCTGCAAAGGATCAGCCGATGAAAACGTCATTCCAATGGTTTCCGTTTTTACCGGAAGTATATTACGTGGCGCTGGCCGTTGCCGCGCTGTTGATTATGGTTCTGGTGCTGTGGCGCCGGATGCCGGATGCCGGATGGCGCGGGGTTTTTGCGCTGGTCTTGATGGCGGTCTTGCTTAACCCCGTTTTGTCGCGCGAAGACCGCAGCGGCCTGCCCGACAAAGTCGTGATTGTGGTCGATGAAAGCCTGAGCCAGAAAATCGGCGAAAGAGACAAAGTCGCCGATGACGCCTTGCGCCATGTTTTGGCAAAGGTGGACAGCATGCCGGGGCTGGAGCCTTTGGTTATTCGCGCGGGCACGGATGCGCGCGGCTTGCGCGGCGATGGCACCTATCTGTTCACCCAGATGCGCGATAGTTTGATGAGCATTCCGCTGTCGCAAGTGGCAGGGACGATATTGATTACGGACGGGCAAGTGCATGACGTGCCGGATGCTTTGGGCCCCTTGGATAAAATCGCGCCTGTGCATGCCCTTTTGACAGGACGCAAGGGGGAATTTGACCGCAAAGTCACCATTATCACCGCGCCCAAATACGGCGTTCTGGATGAAACAGTGCGCGTCACCTTGCGGGTCGAGGAGTTTGGACGTACGGAACGCCGCGCCATCCCGTTGCAAGTCATGCAAGATGGCAAGGTGACCAGCACCATCAATGCCCTGCCGGGGGAATTGCATGATGTCAGTTTCAAAATCAAACATCCGGGACAGAATATTTTTGAATTCGTGATTCCGGTGGAAGAAGGAGAGCTGACCCCGCATAACAACCGTGCGCCTGTAATTGTAAACGGTATCCGCGACCGTTTGCGCGTGTTGCTGGTATCCGACGCGCCGCATATGGGCAAACGCGCGTGGCGTAACCTTTTGAAATCGGATGCGGCGATCGACCTTGTCCATTTCACCATTTTGCGCAACATGACATCGGTCGATAGCACGCCCCAGAACGAGATGTCGCTGATCGCTTTTCCGGTGGATGAATTGTTCAACCGCCGTATCAAGGATTTTGACCTGATTATTTTTGACCGTTATCAGCAATACGGTTTCCTGCTGCCGCATTATTTCAACAATATCGTGTCGTTCATTAATGGCGGCGGGGCTTTCCTTCTGGCGCTGGGCACGCAGGAAAACGACCAGATGCTGTTTAACAGCGCGCTGGGCAAGGTGATGCCGGTACAGCTGGGCGGTTTGGGATCGAACGATGTATTGAAAAAGACGTTCCGCCCCGCGCTGACGCCGGAAGGCAAAACGCATCCCATCACGGCTGATCTGGAACGTAAGCAAGCCGCCGATAAATGGGGCCCGTGGCATACGTCGATTAATATGAGCAAGCTGCGCGGCACGACATTGATGAATGGTCTGGATGGCCGTGCCCTGATGGTGATCGACAAAGTGGGCGATGGCCGTGTGGGCGTTTTGGGCAGCGATAATATCTGGCTTTGGGCCAAGGGAAATGACACGACCCGCGGACCCTATACCGAATTTTTGCGCAACCTGTCGCATTGGTTGATGAAAGAGCCGGAGCTGGAAGAAGACTATATCAAGGCCGAGGCCGATGGATATGTGATTACCGTCAGCCAGCGCAATATTGCAGGAGCCGAGGCAAAATCTGTAAAAATGACGGCACCGGATGGCAGTGAAAAAACCATCAAAACCGAAAACCGCATTGACGGCGGATGGATGGTGGCACGTGAAACGGTGGAACAAAGCGGGATTTATAAATTCAGCAATGGCGCGCGCGAGGCCTATGTCGTGGTCGGCGCGTCGCAAAGCGTCGAGTTTAACGACGTCCATACGACAGAAGATATCCTGGCGCCATTGGTACGGAAATCGGGTGGCGAGATTATCTGGTATCAGGAACAGCCTGATCTGGCGCTGCGCCTGCTTTCTGCCGATGCGCGCGAAGGCGGGGGCTCTGGTTGGTTGGGACTGCGCCGCAATAATGCCTATACGGTGGATAGCGTCAGCACGGCGGCTTTGCTGCCCAATGGCTGGATGCTGCTGATTCTGCTTGTGGGAATGGTCGCTGTCTGGTGGCGCGAAGGTGGAAAAAGGTCATAAATATCAAAAATTTACCAAGTGTACCCCAAAAGGCAATTGACTTTGATGTGGCGGGGTCTTTAAGATACCTAAACTATGATTTTCACTCATTCGGGCAGGTGCGAAATATCATGAGCATGAAAGCGAAACTCGGTCAGACGCAACAGCAAAAGCCGTTCGTGCCTGCTGCGCCCGCAAAGTCGCCTTCGGCTCCGCGCCATGATGCGCCCGCCGCGCCTTCCAAGTAATCTTTGTTAATGCTTTAAACGACGGCCTCGTTCTTTGCAAATAAGGCAAGGGCGTCATTCAATGTCGGGCAATAGCTGACCAGCCCGCCGTTAAATCCCACCATTTTCAAAACAGACGCAGGCTGCCCTTTGGTATTGGCAAAAGCCATGCGCCCTTTGTTTTTATGTGCCTGTTTGAGCAGGCTGACAAAAAGCCCGATGCCGTGGCTGTCCAGAAATCCGACTTCGCGCATATCCACAATAAGGTTTGCCGAATAATCGGGCAGCTGGCGTTGCAATGCCGGACGTATTTGCTGCACGGTTGACGCGTCTATAAAACCGTAAAAACGGATTACGGTATAATCCGCGGTAGGCTGGATTTCAAAAATATTGGCTATATTCATGCGGGTCCTCCGTAGGCAGCAATGATAAGCGTGGCATCATCGGCGGGTTTTGAATCCTGCCGCTGTTTTTCTTCAAAAATATTCCATAGGGCCTGTGCGGCTTCGGTTGGGGAATGGGTGCCGAGTGCCGGCAGCAAGGGCAAAAGCAGGACGGGCCGATGCGCGTCATCACTGCGGGCGAAAACATCAAAAAAACCATCAGTTGCGAAAATGACTTTATCGCCGGCATTTAATTGCGTTTGATGCGCATGGTACCGGATATCGCCAGCCATGCCGGCAAGGGGGCCTTCCACGGGAATGAAATCCGCGCGGCCGTCACGGCGCAGCAGCAGGGGCGGCGGATGCCCTGCGCTGGCAATGTCCAGAATGCCCGTGGTGCCAAGGTGAAGGCTTTGACAGGTCAGCATGGTGCCATCCAGAAAATCGTCATCCATCACGGCATGCGACAGGTCTTGCAGAAAACAGGCCGTATTGGGTGCGGCCCGTTTCCATGTGGCACGGAACAGGCTGCGTAAATACCCGGCATAGGCGTAGGCAAAAAACTTGGCTTCCGTACCGTGGCCCATGACATCGGCCAGCACCGCCATCATGCCGTCAGGCGTTTCGTGATACAGAGTAAAGTCGCCGCCGCCGGCATCGGCCATGCGGTTCATCGTGGCAATTTCCCACGGGCCGGATTGTTGCGGCAGGCAGGGGTGCAGGTATTTTTCAAGATCACGGTGGAAACGGCCTTCAATCGCGCGGTGCAGTTGCTTCTGGCGCCCTAGAACGCGTGCCGTGACTTGCTGCAGGTTTTTTTCCGATGCGGGCTTCATGACGTAATCGTCAATCCCCAGGCGTAAAATATGCGGATCGTTCATTCCCGCTGCGGATGATGTCAGGAAAATAAAGGGAATCAAATCCCCATCCGGCAGGGCGGAAATCTTGCGCCGCAGGCCAATGCCGTCCGTGACGGGCATATGGAGGTCGGAGATAATCAGGTCAGGCCGCTGCGTCGCAAGCAAATTCAGCGCCGCTGCCGCATCCGGCAAGGGGACAACATCATAATGCGCCGCCAGCAGGCGGTGCTGGATTTTTAAATCATCCGGATTGTCGTCAACCAGAAAAACGACAGGGCGGATGGCTGTGTCCGCCGTTACTTTCGACGCGTGGATATGCATGTGTTTCTTTGCCTGTTCTGCCGGTTGCGGGGCGTTGTTTTTATCTGCGGGCATAAAAAAGTCATCTTCAATCACGAAATGATTTTTGCCATCGTGGCTTTGCGGCGCGGGCGTATAGAACACGCGGGTATGTTGTGACAGGATGCAGCCCAGTCCATATCCGTTTTCGGCCCAGGTTTCGGTGCAGCGAAGATTTTTCTGTGCGGTCTTGCAAATTGCATCGAATGACGCAAAAGGCGTGCTGTCATCTGCAATATCCAGGCGCAATCCGTCTGGCAGGATGTCGAGCGTCAGGCATAGCATTCGTGACTTCTGCGCAGGATGCTTGACCAAATTGGATATGACTTCGCACAGGGACAGGCAATATGTATCTGCGTATGTAGGGGGAACTGCCGCAACGCGCATGAAACCTTTGATTTCATCGCGTAGCCCCGCCATGCAGGCGTATGTGGCTTCAGGCAACTGGCGCTGCCATTTCAAAGGTTCTGCGTTATAAAAAAACCTGGGCCGCACTGTGTCTTGCATGCGTGAAATTCCCCCTGTCACGTATTTGGACAAGGATAAAACACGCAAAAGCCGTGCCACATAGATGCCGGATTATTTTTTAACCATATCGGTAATCACAACCGTGTTTTCGCCAAAACGCAGGCGATACATATTGTATGACTCTGTGACGCGCTGCACGTAATTGCGGGTTTCATAGATGGGAATCAATTCCACCCAGTCCACCACGTCAATTTCGCCCTTGCGCGGATCGCCGAAAGCTTTGATCCATTGGTCAACACGTCCCGGCCCTGCGTTATAGGCGGCCATCGCCATGGGATAAAACCCGTCAAAACGCTGCACCATGTCGTGCAAATAGGTAGAGCCGAGGGTGATGTTATAGCGCGGATCACGTGTCAGTTTTTCTATCGCATAAGTTTGTCCGATTTTACGCGATACATCGCGTGCCGTGCCGGGCATCAACTGCATCAAACCGCGCGCGCCCACGGGGCTTTGCGCATTGGTATTGAACATGCTTTCGCGGTGGATAATGGCATGCACGAATGATTTTTCCGGCTTGGCCAGCGGCAGGCTGGGCATAGCGGGATAGCCTTCGACAGGGAGGAAACGTCCCAGTTTTTGCTGGATATCCTTGTTCGCCTGCACGGCGTAATAAAACCGCCCCGTTTCCCGTGCCAGTTTTGCAATCAGCAAATAATCGGCTTCGTTTTGTGCATCGGCCAGCAAACGGGCAAGGAAGGTATCGATGAAATCTGTCAGCTCTGCCTTGTGCAATAGTTTTACCACGCGCACGCGTTCGTCTTTTTCAAAGCTTTGCAGTTTTTCAGGCAATACGGCAGGATCACGCAGCGTGCCTGGCTTGGCGGATCCAAAAAGCGCAGCATGGCTCATCTGTCCGTAATAAGTGGAAAAATACAGCGCGGATTTTTTGTGCCATTCGTCTGCCAGCGGCTTGTTCTTGAGTACCGTGGCGGCGCGGGCGGACCAATAGGCGGCGCGTGATTTGCTGATGGCCGCCTGTACTTTGTCGTGCAGGCCTGAAAAATGGTTATAGGCTTTTGCAGGTTCTTGCAGGAAGCGCAGCGACAGCCACCCCAGCAGCCATTCGGCCTGCGCATATCCGCTGCCGGCGGTCAATCCATGACGGTTCATGATGTTATAGGCGGTTTTATATTCACCGCTTTCAATCGCGCGGCGGCCAAGGATGTTAAGCTCTCCCCACCACGCTTCGCCTTGCGCGGTGTTTTTGGGGCGCAAGGCCAGCATTTCAAGCGCGCCCGTATCCATGCCGCGCTTGCGCCGCCAGCGCATGCGTTCAAAGGCTACACCTTCGCTGTTTTGCAATGCGGGTTGCAATTCGGATACCAGTGCGCTGGCGTTTTTATCTCCACGGGCAAGGGCCAGGCGTGCGGCGCCTGTCGCACGCGCCACAGGGCCGGCGAAAGACAGCATCACATCCGCTTCTGCATATCTGCCATCCCAGATCAGGCGGTCAATCCGCTGGGCATGGTCATGCGCCGTGAAATAACGCCCGTACATGCCGATAAGAGACTGGACTTCGCTGCGTTGCAAACGGGCGGCGGGCCAGAATTGCACCAGTGCGCTGCGCGCCTGTTCATGATGGCCGCGGGCGGCAAGAGCGGTGATGTAGGTTTTGATCCCTTTATACGTGCGCGGAGGATTGTTTTTGAACCATAGCAGAATGTCGGCATTGCTGACGGTGCCGTCCATATTGGCTTCGATTTTATCGCGCAGGATATGTTGGCGCGGCCATGTGGGGTTGTTATGGGCGAAGGAAATGAGATCTGCCGCCGGCATGGGCAATTTGCTTTCCGTTGCGTAAAGCCAGACCAGAAGTTTGCGCACCAGCGGGTCCTGCCGCTGCGACAAAAGGCTGATGGTTTTTTGCAAATCTTTGTCCGACATTTCCTCTCTTGCGCTTTGGGCGAGGGCGGGAAGGGGACGGGACAGCGGCAGCAAAGTCACAAAAGCCAGAAAAACCGCCAAAAATCCCCGAAAAACGGCATGTTGCACTGCCTGCGGCTTGCCTGTGCTGCTTTGTGCGGCTAAAGTGAGGGGCATTCGTTCAGGAGAAGAAATATGGCCACCAAAAAAAGCAAAACCGCTACCCGTTTCACAGGTTCCTACGTCGCGCTTGTCACGCCGTTTAAAAAGGGCAAAGTTGATTTTGACGCGTTTCAGAAACTTGTGGAGTGGCATATTGCCAGCGGCACGCATGGTCTGGTTCCTTGTGGTACAACGGGTGAAACGCCGACGCTTTCGGTGGAAGAGCATAAATCCCTGATCGTGGCCTGTGTCGAAGCGGCGGCGGGACGCGTACCGGTGATTGCCGGTGCGGGGTCCAACGCCACAGACAAATCCGTGGAACTGGGACGCTTTGCCGAAAAAAGCGGCGCAGATGGCATTCTAGTCGTAACGCCCTATTATAACAAGCCCACGCAAGAGGGCATGTATCAACATTACAAAGCCGTGAACGATGCGCAGGGCCTGCCGGTTATTTTGTATAACGTGCCGGGCCGCACCGGCGTGGAAATTTCGGTGGAAACCGTTGTGCGTCTGGCGGCGCTGAAACGTATCGCGGGGATCAAGGACGCGTCGGTTGACCTGTCCCGCCCGCTGCAAATCCGCCGCGCGCTGGGCGATGATTTTATCCAGCTTTCCGGCGAGGACGGCACGGTTGCCGCCTATCTGGCGCAGGGCGGCCATGGCTGCATTTCGGTGACCGCCAACGTGGCGCCCAAGCTTTGCGCTGATCTGCATAACGCATGGCAGAAAAAAGACTGGAAAAAGTTTGAAAAACTGCGCGACCAGTTGTTGCCGCTGCACAAGCATTTGTTTGCAGAAACCAATCCTTCGCCGGCAAAATATTGCCTGACGCGTCTGGGCAAAATCGGCCCCGATATGCGTTTGCCCATGTTGCCGGTCAGCAAGGCGACTGAAAAATTGCTGGATGGTGCGATGAAAGACGTCGGCCTGAAGGTCAAAAAATAACGAACGATCAAAAATGAGCGGCAAGAATAAAAACAACGGAAAATCTGATCCGAATAATAAAACCGTCGCGGAAAACCGCCGCGCACGGTTTGATTATTTTATCGAAGACGTTGTGGAAGCCGGCATCATGCTGACGGGGACGGAAGTGAAATCCCTGCGCCTCGGTCAGGCCAGCGTGGGTGAAAGCTACGCCGCCGTAGAGGGCAGCGAGATTTTTTTGGTCAATGCCTATATCCCCGAATACAACAAAGCCCATGTAAAAATGCAGCATGAAGTGCGCCGGCCGCGCAAACTGCTGCTGCATAAGAACCAGATGAATAAATTGATCGGTGCGGTCAACCGCAAGGGCACGACCTTGATCCCTATGTCTGTTTATTTTAACAGCCGCGGCATTGCCAAGGTTGCGCTGGGGATTGCCACGGGTAAAAATCAGCACGACAAGCGCGAGACGGAGAAGAAACGCGATTGGCAGCGCGAAAAAGCGC
>JAVEWI010000225.1:0-3814 GCA_034004625.1 Bdellovibrionales bacterium | reverse complement strand
AAACACCGAAAGCATTTTAAAATTAATTAACATTTTCAGGATTTTTGCAGATAAGCGGGGCAGGGGTAAAAATTCTCTTTATTTTAGGGAAATCAATATGTTAAGAATCATAATTGCAAACTCTGGAAATTAACTGTAACTTAATTGTTATAGAAAATAATGTGAATGTCCGGAACCAGCTCCGGAGGGCACATTCTGTCGTCATTGGGAAAGGTCGCAGCGCGCTATTATGCTCGATAACTTCAAGAAAGCAGCGGAGAGTCTATTTGGCGGAGGCGGTGAAGAAATGGACCGCATCCTCGATATGCCTATTACGCAGCTGCGCCTTGAGCTTAAAGCCGCGACCAAAGAAAAGAAATTCACCGCCGAACAATTCGATGCCTTCGCCGCCAAACTGGGCGCGGTCGAAGATATTTCCGCGCAGCTGGCTGTGGTGAAACAGGCCGTGATCGACCGCAAGGTTGAGAGCGAACTGGATATTGAATTGAACACGCCTGCGAAACAGCTTCTCTGGGCTGCCGCCGTGGCGCGCATGATGGACGACGGCAAAGAGCCCGTTGTGCGCAGCGAGCTTTGGGGCCAGATGCAATCCACCCTCGGCCTGCATAACGAGGCCATCCGCGTGGCGAAAGTTTTGTCCGCATCCCTGCAAAACGATGATGTGACGTTTGACTGGGGCGGGCCCGGTTCGTGGTTTTATCACGACCCGATTAAAAACCATATCAACCTTGACCTTTACTACATGCTGCTCACGGGGTTTGAACATGTGCGCGCCGTGCATTTGCATGAAATAGGGCATAGCGAATTAAGCGCAGGCAGCTATCCGCCGCGCATGCAGGAAATTTACAAAACGGTTGAAAAACTGGTTGATCCGCGCACCGTTGCCGAAGACAACGCGGCGCCGACCAAGAAAACCAAAAAAGAACAAAAGCAATTGGCGCTGGATGTGGCGGAGTGGAAACTCTGGCATCAGGCGTGGAACTCGATGGAAGACATCTGCGTCGATCAATTCGCCATCGACATGAAACATAAATTGCCGCAGGACATGGGATATTCCCTGAACCATGTCGCGATGATCCTGCGCGGGTACAGTGAAATCCTGCGCGGTGATGACGCGAAAATGCCGGTGAAGGTCAAGACGGATCAGGCGCCCGACGGCGGTGACGATACGATCATTGATAAAATCATGCAGCGGGACAAGGCCGAGGCAGAAAAAGAACAGCGTATGAAAGCGCTGATCCAGCTGGTCACCAATCCGCTGGATGACAAAAATATCGCTGCGATTAAAAAAGGCGAAATCTCGGTCGATCTGGCGAACCGTATGTACAATATGGTGACGCGTGCGTCCTTGCTCGCAGGGTACGAGAAAAACGGCCTGTTCAGCGATAAAGACCAGAATTGGGAACGTTTCCGCGTTTTCCCCGATGACCTGCGTAAAACCGTGGACATGTCCAAAGTGCCCGATGCAAACGGACGCGATGCGTTTCAATATCTGTGCGACCTTTCCGCCGGTGTTAAAGACAGTGTGCGCGTATCGCAGCCCCAGCCGTCCGACCGTCTGGTAGCCAAACCACCGCATCAGACGGCAGAGGATAATTACCGCGCCGTGGTCGCCGAAATGGCCGCAAAACGCGCGCAAATCATGGGCAAGATTTGGGATATCTATATCAAACCCTATGCCGATGTTTTGATGAAGGCTTTTGAACAGCAAGTTGAAAACGCGCTGAACCAGCAAAACCAGAACAACCAGCAAAATAAAAACCAGCAAGGCCAGCAGGGGCAGCAAGGTCAACAAGGCCAGCAGCAGGGACAACAAGGTCAGGGCCAGCAGGGGCAGGGGCAAGAAGGTCAAGGCGAAGGCCAAGAGGGACAGGGGCAAGATGGCCAAGGTCAATCACAAGGCCAGCCCAGCCAGAACGGCCAAGGCCAGCCGCAAGGTCAAGGTCAGCAATCTGCATCCAAAGGCAGCCCATCCCAAGGCGGCGGGCAGGAAGCCGGCGAACAAAATGGATTCCCCGATGATGATTCATCCGGCGGCATGCCGTCCGGCGCCGAAGCTGGCGATGATAAAACGCAAGGCGGCGGTGCAGGCGATGACACGCCCGAAGCCGGTGATGACGATAACAATAACAAAGATCCGCAATCCGGCGCCGGCAATGGTCAGGACGATGACGATACGCCGCAAGAGCTGGATAAAGATTTGAAAGACGAAATCGGCGGCATGGCGCAAACGCCGAAAGAAAAAGAAGAACTCGATAACAAAAACGACCAGAAGGCCAATGCCGCTGGCAACGATAACAATCAGGGCGAAAAGGGCGAGAACGGCAAAGACGCCGAAGGCCGCGGCGGCCCCGGATGGGATCAGGACCCGCAGGAAAATGCGCCCAAAAATCCCAAAAAAGTAGGCGATATGCGCAACAAGGATGTTGTCGATGACAATATTTCCGATGCGCAGAAAAAAGCGATGAAAGATGCGGCAAAAGACATGCCGCAGTCCAGCCCCGATGATTTGTCTTCGTCGCAGGGCGGGCAGGGGCGCGGGGTTGATCTGGCATCTCTGGCCAAGGGCAGCTGGACGGATTTCAACCGCCGGATGATCGAATTGTCTCCCGTGGTTAACCGCACGGCGCAGGCTTATAAAAACATCCGCGCTGAACAGCGCCGTCAGGTTTTGCGCCAGTCAAAAAATCTGGATTTCATGGCAGAGGACGGCGACATCCTTGAACGCCTCAACCGCGACAAAATGCTGGAAACCAAATTCCGCAAGGCGACGGGCCAGCGTTTGACGCCGGATGATTTCAAGAAATTTGAAGAAGATGCCGTGCATAGCGCCGAAAGCACGATTGAAGTCGTTTTCATGATTGACGGTTCCGGCTCTATGCCCTCCGTGCGTCTGGCCAATGGCGTGACCGCGATGGAAGCGGCATTGCAAAGCGCCGCCATCGGTTACATGGCCTGCCGCAAGGCGGGGATTGATTCCTACATCGTCATGTGGGGCGATGCCGTGCCTTTGGTTGTGGCCACGCCCGACAGCAATCCGCGCGAAGTGGGGGGCAAACTTGAAACCCTGCGCAACGGTACGCGCAGCGGCACCGACCTTGCGCCCGGCATCATCAAAACGATTGAGAGCATGGCGGATCACCGCAACAAAAACGGCACCATCAGCGGTACGTCGCATATGCTGATTTTCTCGGACGGCGATATTTTTGACAAAGAAAAAGCCGCGCGTGCGTTGGAAACCGTCAGCCGCAAAGGCAAGAATATATCAATCGATGTTGCTGTGCTGAACAGCCGCGCCGAAGGTTCGACCGACATGGAAAAAGTATTTCAGGGCGTGATTGACCGCACCGGCGGGCGCATTGTGGGCGTTATTCACGGCAATGATCCCGCGCGCATCCCGCTCGATATGGCGCAATTGATGCTGCGCCGCGTACGCAATGTGAAGGTAAGGTCCGAAGCGGACAGCGTGAAGCGCAAGGAGCTTAAAAAACTCCACCGTGATCTGACCAATTAAAATTCGATACAGAACAGACATTAAACGGATACGAAGGAAACAGGAGATAGAGATGGCCACGGACAACGAACAAAAAGTCTCGCTCAGCAGCAAAAAAATCTCGACGCTTACGTCCGAAGATATGAAAGCGTTGCGCGTACCTGTCGGCTTCCCCGGCTTGCCTTATCCGATGGCCGAAGTGCGCAAGGGCGACAATGGCCGGATGGAACATGTGGTGCAGGTCATCGAAACCGCGGGCTCCATGGCGGTTTATTCCGAACAGAGCAGCGAACGCGTCAACGGTATTTTGTACCGCCAGAT
>JAVEWI010000224.1:0-3818 GCA_034004625.1 Bdellovibrionales bacterium | reverse complement strand
CTTTCGGCAGCGCGAACGGGCAACAGCAGCAAACAAAAGAGCGCTGATATGAAAATCAGAATGGTATGTGCTTTTTTCGTCATGCCCACAACATACCGCGATTTTGGAAAAAATAAACCCTCTTCAACCATCGGGCAGAGAGGTTTTTATGCGGGCGCGGCGCCCGTAGGGATGCGGGTGCGGCGGTTCAATAAAAACAGAGCCATAGACCCGTTGCTGGCGACCAAAACGGCGGGGTACAGCCATGTGGAAACCGCGTAATTTTCGATGGCGAGCAAGGTCAGAAAAGCCCCCAGCGCCCCGATGCCATAGCTCAGCGCGGATTCAGACAGGGGCTTGTTCCACGATTTGCGCACCGTGGGCAGGTATCCGACCGTATCAATAATGCACACCAGCACAACCGACCACACCGGCGTTTTGGTCAAAACCCAGAGCGGGATAGCCATGAGTGCGGCGGCGAGCGTTGTCCAATCCGCGCGTGTGATATGTTTTTCACCGTATTTCAGGCTGAGGATCACCAGCAAAAAACAGGTGGCCGCGCCAAACCCGCGCGCCCATGAACCGGCACCGGCGCCTTCGGCAAATTGCGCGGCAAACCCGATGGATGAAATAACGCCCCAGATGAACCACGAAAAAGCATGCGGACGCGTTTTACCGCGCCAGATGCTGGTGAAATACGTCACCCGCGCCGCCAGCATGGCAAGAACGGAAAGAAGCCCGAATATGGCAGCAAAGGTCATGATGTCGGGCTTCTTTTTTCCGCCGGATTAGAAACGAAGAACAGTGACGCGTTCGACCTGTTCCAATGCATCGATTTTGCCGATGACATCGGCGTCAATGCTGCTGTCGAGGGAGATCAGGGCAATCGCCTTGTTCTGGCCCGGAATACGGCCCAGATTGAAATCCGCAATATTGACATTGGCATTGCCCAGCAGCGTACCGACCGCGCCGATCAGGCCCGGTTTGTCGAGGTTCTGGATAAACAGCACTTCACCGCTCAGCTGTGCTTCGACCGGTACGTTGTCAATGGCGACCAGACGCGGTTGTTCACCGCCAAAGATCGACCCCGCAACGCTTTGCGTACCCGATTTGCCTGTGACGGTCACGCGGACCAGCGTCAGGAAATCTTTGCTTTTTTCGCGTTTGGTTTCGGCAACCGTCATGCCGCGTTCTTTGGCGCGGGCGGGGGCGGATACGATGTTCACACCCTCCATCGACGGTTTCAGGAAACCGGCCAGCACCAGCGCGGTCAGCGGGCGGGTGTTCAGCGATGCGACAAGGCCTTCGTATTCAATCTGGATTTCCTGCGTGTCTTCGCTGGCCAATTGGCCGGCAAAGCTGCCCAGTTGTTCGGCCAGTTTCATATAGGGTTTCAGCTTCGGTGCGTCTTCCGCGCTGACCGACGGCATGTTGACGGCGTTGGAAACCGCGCCCTGCAACAGGAAATCCGCCATTTGTTCGGCAACCTGCAATGCCACGTTTTCCTGCGCCTCTACGGTCGATGCGCCAAGGTGGGGGGTGCAGATAACGTTTTCATGGCCGAACAGCGGGTTTGCTTTTGCCGGTTCTTCTTCAAACACGTCAAGCGCCGCGCCAGCGACATGGCCGCTGTCGAGGGCTTCTTTCAAATCAGCCTCTACAATCAAACCGCCGCGTGCGCAGTTAATCAGGCGCACGCCTTTTTTCATTTTCGCAATGGCTTCTTTGTTGATGATGCCGCGGGTGTTTTCGGTCATGGGCGTGTGCAGGGTGATAAAATCGCTGCGGGTCAGGACGTCTTCCAGTTCTACTTTTTCAACGCCCAGTTCAACCGCGCGTTCGGCAGACAGGAAGGGGTCGAAAGCGATCACTTTCATTTTCAAACCCACAGCACGGTCGGCCACGATGGCGCCGATGTTGCCGCAGCCGATAACGCCCAGCGTTTTGCCGAAAATTTCCTGCCCCATGAATTTGGTTTTTTCCCATTTGCCCGCATGGGTGGATGCATTGGCCTGCGGAATTTGACGCGCCAGAGACATCAACATCGCAACCGCATGTTCCGCTGTGGTGATGGAATTTCCGAACGGCGTGTTCATGACTACAACGCCGGTGGCAGTCGCTGCGGGGACGTCCACGTTGTCAACGCCGATGCCCGCGCGGCCGATGACTTTCAGGCTTTTCGCGTTTTTCAGGATGTCCGCCGTGACTTTGGTAGAAGAGCGGATAGCCAGACCATCCACATCGTTCAGCGCCGCGACCAGTTCTTCGGGTTTCAGGTCGGTTTTGACAATGACCTCGACACCGCGGTTTTTGAAAATCGCTTCTGCCTGCGGGCTCATTTTATCGCTGATAAGGACTTTGGGTTTATTGGCGGGGGCGGTGGGTGTCATGGCGTTCACATTCCTCTGTCTGGCTTATTGTTTCGGGCTTTTGTTATTTGTTGCGGAGCAGTATAGCCTGTGTCCCGAGTCCATAAAACGGGCAAACATATGTTCGGCGCAAATTTTGCGCGGTTTGCGGGAATTTGCTGGCTTCATTTATGCAAATGTGGTATATTTGTACCTGTAGTTTTTACCGCCAGCCGGAGATGCCATGACGCCCCAAACGACGCCAGATATCCAAACCCGCCATAAACTGGAACCGGATTGCATTATCCATGCGCCAAATGGTCTGGACGCCAGCGGATGGCATCAGGCGCATGACACGTGGAAAGTCCTGTCCGTAAAAACCGAACAAAAAGATGGCGATGCAGCCCCGCGTGATTACATGAAATTGCAGAGTGTGAATTGCATGAATGGTCTGCGGTTTTTGACGGCGGCTTTTGATGCGGAAACGATGCAGGTTTTGCCGCCGCCGGACCGCAGCCCTAAATCGGTTGCCTATTTCCCGCAGCCCGGATCGCAGGTGCATATCAAATCCGATAACGAAGACAGTTTTGAAAAGCTGCGTAATGGTTTGTGGGAAGTCGAAAGATATGCCGAAAATCCGCGCGCGGATGGCGAAGGCACTGAACTGGTTTTAAACCTGCGCAGTCTGGATAAACCGCATCCGGCTTTTATCAAAGTTGCTTTTAACAACGCAACCATGCGTCCGGTTGTGCCGGCCTATGTTGAATCTGGCGTATCGGTTACGCGCGATGTGGCCGTGATGAAACCCGCACAATTCAAAAAAAGAAACGCGGCCCCGTAAAAAAAACAGCGCCGCGTTTGCTTTTTTTATGTATCAGGCTTTAGGCCGCTTTGGCGGCTTTTTCAGCTTTCACCGTTTGGTATGCCCAATCGATCCACGGCAATACGGCTTCGATATCGGCCGTTTCAACCGTGGCGCCGCCCCAGATGCGGAAAGACGGCGGAGCGTCGCGGTGGTTGGCGATTTCAAAGGCTATGCCTTCGCCATCCAGCAGCTTTTCTACGGCTTTGATGGTTTTGTTCTGCGCTTCTTCGTCAAGGCTGGCAAGCCAGGGGTCAACGACTTTGAAGCAAATGGACGTATTGGAACGTGTCGCGGGGCTGGACGGCAGGAAATCTGCCCAATCTGTTTTTTCCAGCCATTTTTCAACAGCGGCAAGGTTCGCTTGCGTGCGTTTCAACAGCGCGGGCAGGCCGCCGATGTTTTCGGCCCATACCAGTGCATCAAGGCAATCTTCCACCGCCAGCATGGACGGGGTGTTGATTGTTTTGCCTTCAAACGGTTCGTCAAACAATTTGCCGCCTTTGGTCAGGCGGAACAACTTGGGCATCGGCCATGCGGGCACATAGCTTTCGAGGCGTTCCACCGCGCGGGGTGACAGGGCCAGCATGCCGTGCGCGGCTTCACCGCCCAGAACTTTTTGCCACGAC
>JAVEWI010000223.1:0-3818 GCA_034004625.1 Bdellovibrionales bacterium | reverse complement strand
TTCTTGCGTTACTTCGTACATTTGCGCCGCGGTTTCTTCGTCCGGAATAACCAGATCGCCACGTTTGTGCAACGTGTAATATTGCGTGCCTTCTTCTATGGTCAATTGATACAGCGACATATGCCCGCGGGTATAGGGCAAGGCTTCGGCCAATTCGCGGCGCCAGTCATCCACGCTTTGTGACGGACGCGCGTAAATCAAATCAAACGAATAACGGTCAAAAATCTGCGATGCCATTTTGACTGCGGCCAAAGCCTCTGCCGCGCTATGTTGACGGCCAAGCGTTTTAAGATCGGCGTCTTTCAAGGCCTGCACGCCCATCGACACGCGGTTGATACCGGCGGATTTAAACCCGCGCAGTTTATCTGCCTCGACCGATGTCGGGTTGGCTTCCAGCGTGATTTCGGTGCCCTGCGGCAATCCCCATAAACCGGCAATCGTATCAATGACCAATGCCGCCGTTTGCGGCTCCATCAACGACGGCGTGCCGCCGCCAAAAAAAACGGATTGCACCTGACGCGGGCCGGTCAGATCGCGGTAATGGCGCATTTCGCGCACGTAGGCCGCGCGCCAATCGTCATGCGATACTTTTTCCCGCACATGGCTGTTGAAATCGCAATACGGGCATTTGAATTTGCAAAACGGCCAATGGACATAGACCGCAAGCGGGCTGCCCGCTGTATCTGCCGCCTGCGGCGTTACGGCGTGAAGCATCGTTCAATCAACAAACGGAAAGCTTCGGCGCGGTGACTGGTTTTCTTTTTATCTGCGGGCGGCATGTCGCCATAGGTGCGCGTATCGTTTTGCGGCACAAACATCGGGTCATAGCCAAAGCCCTCTTCCCCGCGCGGCGGCCATACCAGCGTGCCGTGCGCATGGCCCTCGACCGCTTCGGCATGGCCATCGGGCCAGGCAAGAACCAGACAGGATACGAAATAGGCTTCTTTGGGAGCGTTATCCCAGCTGCCATGTTTTTCTACGGCATCATCATGCGCCTTTTGCATCGCCATGCCAAAATCACGCGTGCCATCGGGTTTTTCCGCCCAATCGGCGGCATAAACGCCGGGAGCGCCGTCCAGCGCCTTCATGCAAATGCCGCTGTCATCGGCCAGCGCGACCTTGCCGGTTTTTTCCGCCACATATCGCGCCTTGATGAGCGCATTTTCAACAAAAGTCGTGCCGGTTTCGGCGGGGGATTCCAGACCATGGTCGGCGGCGATAGTAATGTTTTGCACGCGCGCGCCCAGCAGGTCGCGGATTTCTTTTACCTTGCCCGCGTTATGCGTGGCAAAAACGATTTCGTCGCCGGAAAAAACCCGCGGCGGAGATTCATCGTTATCGGCACGCAAAATATGGATGGGCATTGGCGGTTTCCTTTTATAATCGGTTTACGGCTGCGGCGGTTTGGGCGTGTTTTTCGCTTCAATCACAGCAGGAATATCCTTGCCCGCGATCAGGCCGGATAAAAACTCTTTTATCTTGCCCGCATTCGGGTTGGCGGGCTCCCACGAACGCGGCTTGGTTTCTTCCATCGTGCGCAGCGCGATGGCGGGGTCGGCACCTTTGGACAGGCACAGGCGCACGGCTTCTTCCTGATTTTTGCACTGAACGGCGCTCAGCAATGCAGCGCCACCCTGCGCATTGATATCCAGCGCGGGGGATGCCAGCATCATTTCCGCCGCCTTGATATTGCCGTCATGGAAAGCATGTTGCAGCAGGTTGATGCTCGGCTCCGCCCCTTTATCAAGAACGGTTTGCAGCAATTTGTGATTACCGGACTGGATCAAATTCAAAATCACCTCGCCGCCGGATTTGGCAGGGTCAGCGCCTTTGGACAGCAGCAATTCGGCCATATCAAAGCGGCGCAGCTTTACCGCCTGCAAAAACGGCGTCCAGAAGCCGCCCTGCCCCGCGCCGTAATTCACATCGGCGCCCTTGGACAATAAAAGATCGACCACCGCTTTGGTATTTTTTCGCTCGCTCATCGCGGCAACCAGCATATGCGATGCGTTTTCACCCTTATCAGCCAGATAGGCGATTTTTTTCAAATCGCCGTCATGCAAAGCCCAGCTGCGGGCAGGCGGCGTGCGGTCGCCGGTTTCGCGGTCGGGGCGTGCCTTGCATGCCGCATGCAGGTAATCGGCCACTTTGTAATGGCCATGCGTCACGGCCACTTCGAATGCGGCATGGGCAGAAGGATCGCCATGGCGGCGGTCCTCTTCGGTATAGCCAAACATGGCAGCAAGTTTACGCGTGGTTTGCAAACGGCCAAACATGGCGGCCTGTTTCATCACGTTCAGCTGGCTGACATAGGCCATGTCGGCGTAATCGTCTTTTTTATTGGGCGCTTTCACAATCGCTTCGATCGCAGCATCCATGCGCCATTGCACACCGCCCGCGATCTCTTTCAGCAGCGCGGCTTCCTTGGCATAGGGCGGCTGATGGCGCAGATTGGCGACATAGTTTTTATAGCGCAGGGTTTCCTGCATCGGTTTTTGCGGCTTCATTAAAAATCTCCGGATAAAAATAACAGATTAAATACCTTGGGTCACGGCCTTGAGTTGCCCCACGGACAGTTCGCCCAGTCCTTTGCGCGCCAGTTTCAACAAGGCCAGAAATTGCTCTTCGCTAAAAGCGCGGTGTTCCGCCGTGCCCTGGATTTCAACCAGACCACCTGCGCCGGTCATGACAAAATTCGCATCGGCTTCGGCATTGGAATCTTCGGCATAGTCAAGATCCAGAACCGGCAGGCCCTGATAAAGCCCGCAGGAAACCGCGGCCACACTGTCAATGATGGGATCTTGTTTCACAGCACCAATACGCAGCAGATGATCAACCGCCATACGCAGCGCGACATAGGCGCCGGTAATGGCCGCGGTGCGCGTGCCGCCGTCGGCCTGAATAACGTCGCAATCAAGCGTGATCTGGATTTCGCCCAGTTTTTCAAGATCGACCACGGCGCGCAGGGCGCGACCGATCAAGCGCTGGATTTCCTGCGTGCGGCCGGATTGTTTGCCGCGGGCGGCTTCGCGGTCAGTACGCGAACCGGTGGAGCGCGGCAACATGCCGTATTCCGCAGTGACCCAGCCCTTGCCTTTGTTTTTCAACCACGGCGGCACGCGTTCTTCGACCGTCGCGGTACACAGCACATGGGTATCGCCAAAACGCACAAGGCAGGAGCCTTCGGCATGTTTGGAAAAGCCGGGTTCGAAAGTCACGCTACGCAGGGCATCGGGGGCACGTCCGGAGGGGCGCATCAGAAAAGTCCTTTCAATTTTTATATCCATGCACAGAAGAGGCAGAGCACGGATCAAGATATATCAGCGGGCGCGGTTTTCTCTTTTTCTTATCCACGCAAAACGGCCCGCAGTATAAAACACACGGGCCGAAAAGCTACCCCTTGGCAGGGAAAATCAGGGTGTATGGCCGCCCTTTGGGCCGCTGCGTCCGGATTTTTGAATGGCGGTATCAATCTGGCCAATAAAATCCTGCAGGTTGTCGCGGAATTTTTCCAAAACAGCCACGGGCACGGAAACTTCACCGCCAGCGGCTTGCTGCAAACGGCTGGCCGCTTCAGACACTTTGCCCGCGACATCTTCAAATACAGTTGCGGTTTTGCTGGCCGGCGCGGGTTTCGCTTCAGACTGCGGCGCGGCAGGTGCAGGCTTCGCAGCTTGTTTCGGCGTTTCGGGTTGCGGCGGCGGGATATAGGCTTCGCGGCCCATATCGCCGGACTGCTTGCGGTTGCGGCGGCGCGCTTCGGCGGCGGCACGGCGCATTTCTTCTTCGCTCATATCGGGGCCGGCATCTGTGGCGGG
>JAVEWI010000222.1:0-3820 GCA_034004625.1 Bdellovibrionales bacterium | reverse complement strand
CATGTGGGGTTGATGAGCCGTACGCTGGCCGAAATCCGCAGCGGCTTGCAAGAAGGTGATAGCGTTTCCGCGGCCACGGCTTTGCTGCCCGCGGGCGGTAATAACCGAAACAGCCAGCAGCGCGGCGGTATGCGCGGCGGCATGCCGCGCCTGTAAGGGGATTATCCATGTCTGTTTTAATCGACATTGCCAATGTGGCGCGCCATTACCAAAGCGGCGATACAACCGTGCGCGCGCTGGATGGCGTTTCACTTCAAATCGGCGCCGGTGAATTTGTGGCGATTATGGGGCAATCGGGCTCCGGAAAATCGACGTTGATGAATATTCTGGGCTGTCTGGATCGCCCATCTGCGGGGCATTACCACATTCGCGGCGTGGATGTGGCGGGGCTGGATGGTGATGCGTTGGCGGCTTTGCGCCGCCGCACATTTGGCTTTGTGTTTCAGCGTTACAATTTGCTGGCCACCGCCACGGCGGAAGAAAACGTATCTATCCCCGGCCTGTACGAAGGCATGCCGCGCGCGCAGCGCCGCACCCGTGCGCATGAATTGTTGGCGCGTCTGGGGCTGGGCGAGCGGGCTGACCATCGCCCGTCACAGCTTTCGGGCGGGCAGCAGCAACGTGTGGCGATTGCCCGCGCCCTGATGAACGACCCGCCGGTTATTCTGGCGGATGAACCCACCGGTGCGCTTGATAGCCGCAGCGGCGAAGAGGTCATGAACCTTCTCAAATCGCTGCACGCGGACGGGCGCACGATTATCCTGATTACCCATGACGAAAACGTGGCCGCCCATGCGCACCGCGTCATCCGTATCCATGACGGTAAAATTACCGAGGATAAAATATCGCATCCCCACACCGCCCAAACCGTTTCGGCAGAAAAAAACGGCGGCAGCGCAGGCCTGCTGGCCGATATGGCGGAATCTTTTATTACGGCGGCGCGCGCTTTGCGCGTGAATATGTTCCGCACGGCGCTGACCTTGCTCGGCATTATCATCGGCGTGGCGGCGGTTGTGACCATGATGGCGGTTGGGAATGGCAGCAAGCAAAAAGTCCTCGACCAGATCAGCGCCATGGGCACAAACGTGCTGAGCATCCGCCCCGGTGTGGCGGGTTTCCGCGGCAGCGGCGATATTGCCACATTGGTACCATCCGATGCGGAAGCCATCGCGCGCCTCGCCAATCTGGACGCCGTGGTGCCGGAGAGAAGCGGCAGGTCTACTTTGCGTTACGGCAGTCTTGATTACGCCACATCCGTATCTGGTGTGGGCGTGGGTATGCCGGTGGTGCGCGATTGGCCTTTGTCCCGTGGTACGTTTTTTAACGAACGGGATATCAACAATAATGCCACGGTGATCGTGCTCGGTAAAACCATTGCCGATACGCTTTTCCCGCATGGCGAAGACCCCGTGGGGCAATATGTGCTGGTCAGCAATATCCCGTTCGAAGTTATCGGATTGTTATCGGTCAAGGGTGCAACACCATGGGGGTCGGATCAGGATGATGCGGCTTTTATCCCCTATAGCACCGCCATCACGCGTTTGTTTGGGCAAAACTATCTGAGCAATATCACGGTCAAGGTAACCGACCTTGCCAAAATTGACACCACGCAGGATGAAATAACCCAGCTGCTGATCTCCCGTCACCGGACGGAGGATTTCATGATCCGCAATACGGCATCCATCATGGAAATGGCGACGGAAACGCAAAATACCCTGACGGTTTTGCTGGGCGCGGTTGCGGCGATTTCCCTTTTGGTCGGCGGTATCGGTGTCATGAATATCATGCTGGTCAGCGTGACCGAACGCACGCGGGAAATTGGCATACGCATGGCAACGGGGGCGCGTATGCGCGATATCATGCTGCAATTCAATATAGAAGCCGCGGTGGTGTGCATCATCGGCGGGCTTTTGGGGGTGGCTTTGGGGTTTGGCGCGGGGCTTGGCATATCGCTTCTGGATGTATCGGTGGTGTTTTCACCGGCGCCGGCAATACTGGCCTTTTCCTCCGCTGTGCTGACGGGTATTCTGTTCGGGTATTTGCCTGCACGCAAGGCCGCCCGTCTGGACCCCGTGGTCGCATTGGCATCGGAATAGGCAGCAGCAGTAGGCAGGCATGGAAAAAATGACAATGAAAAAAGATATGACATCATATAGGGCCGCGTGCCGTAATCTGACCGCTCTGGGCTTCGTGATTTTGCTGGGCGGATGCCAATTGACGCCGGATTATGCGGAGCCGCAGGTAGCCTTGCCCGAAGCATGGCGCGTGGAAACCGCGCAAGCGGCGGCGCAACAGGAAAAAATTGATGTGCAGTGGTGGAAAGCGTTTAAAAGCGCGGAGCTGAACAACGTCATGGCCACGGCGCTTGACGGGAATACAGACCTGCGCGGCGCTTTGGCGCGGATAGATCAGGCACGTGCCGCGGCGAAAATCGCGGGTGCGCCGCTTTTGCCGTCCGTTGATGCATCGGCGGGCACAGGCTGGAACCGCACCAATCCGTCCAGCGGTAAAACAACATCGCAAAACAGCGGCCGCGCCGGTGTGTCGGTCGGGTACGAAGTTGATTTGTTCGGCCGTAACCGCGCAGGGTTGAGCGCGGCGGAGGCCAATCTGCGCGGCACGGTTTATGACCGTGATGCGCTGGAGCTGGTCGTGAAGGGGGATGTGGCGCAGGGGTATTTCTCTATCCTCAATCTGCGCGAACGGATGGATATTGCGCGCAGCAACCTTGAAAATTCGCGGCAGGTTTTGCGCATTGTGGAGGCGCGTTACAACGCCGGCACCGCATCCGCGCTGGATGTGTCGCGTCAAAAAACGTCTTTGGCGTCGGCCGAGGCATCGCTGACCGCGCTTGGCAATCAGGAACGCGCGGCGGAAAACGCGCTGTCTATCCTTTTGGGGCAGGCGCCGGGCAATATGGGGCTTAAAGCCAAGAGCCTGCAATCCGTCACCGTACCTCGCATTCCGGTATCGCAGCCGTCCGCCGTGGTGGCGCAGCGCCCCGATATTCGCGCGGCGGAGGAGGCGCTGGTTGCGGCCAATGCAGACATTGGTGCGGCGCGTGCGGCGTTTTTTCCTGTGCTTAATTTAGGGGTTGATACAACGGTGGCTTTGTCGCCTTTGTCCGATCCGGCATCGGTGGCCTTGGCCTTGGCAGCCAGTGCGGCGGCGCCGATTTTCAAAGGCGGGCAGTTGCAGGGCGGCGTTGACCGCGCCCGCGCCCGTCAGGCCGAATTGGTCGAGACATACCGCAAAGCCGTGATTGTATCCATGCGCGAAGTGGAAGATTCCCTGTCAAGCGCGCAGGCCGCGCGGCAGCGTGAAGTGTCTTTGAAAACGGCCATGGATGAGGCGCGCAAGGCTTATGGCCTGTCGCGGGATTTGTATGAAGCGGGCGCGGTTGATTTCCAGACCATGCTGGACGCGGAACGCACCAAGCTGAGCGCGGAAGACAGCCATGCCAGCGTAAGGCTTGAGCTTTTGTCTGCGGCCGTGGATCTTTACAAGGCGCTTGGTGGTGGTTGGTCAACAACCGCTCCCAAAAGGTAACTGCGGAAAAGAAAAGCCGTATTCAAGAATAAAAAAAACCGCCGCGGTATGATTACCGAGGCGGTTTTTTGTGATGAAGCGGAAATAGAACCGCCATATTCTTTGCGGCTGTTAAATCCCGCGATACAAAAATCCGTAATTGCTGAGGAATGAATTCAGTGAATGCGGGTTTTGTTTTTCGAGCGCGCGGAAAACGGCTTCGGGTACATTGATGTTGCAATCGGCTTCGATATCTTTGAACGTCGGAGCGCTGTTGGCTTCCAGAATGCGG
>JAVEWI010000221.1:0-3836 GCA_034004625.1 Bdellovibrionales bacterium | reverse complement strand
GTGGCCCCGCGCCCGCAAACCAAGGAAGCGCCCAAGCCTGCGGCCAAGCCGGAACCTGCAAACAAACGCCGCGAAGAAGGCGTCATTTATTTCCCGTGATGGCAGAGCCGCCGGATATCACCGAAAACCATTCGGCAGACGAGGCGAAACACGGCACGCTTGATTTTTATCTGACAGCGCCCGCGCCCTGCCCTTATCTGCCTGCGCAGGAAGAACAGCGCCTGCTGACTTTTCTGGACACACCCGAAAAACACGCGGCCATGCCCGCCTTGCTGCGCGCCGGATTTCGCCGCAGCCAGAACATGCTGTACCGTCCCCATTGCCCCAATTGCAATGCCTGCCGCAGCGTGCGGTTGCGGTTACATGATTTCACGCCCGATGCGGGGCAGCGGCGTATCGGGCGCAAAAACGCATCGCTGCACACCACCCATGAAACAGCGCAAAGCAGCCCGGAGATTGCGGAGATTTTTGATCTTTTTACTCGCTATCAACACAGCCGTCACGCGGATGGCGACATGGCTCACATGACTGCCGCAGACCTTGCGGATATGATCGCAGAACACACAGGCCATGCACGCATGATGATGATGCGGGATTCGCAAAACAATCTGGCGGCTGCGATGCTTTATGATGCACTGCCAGATGGCGCATCGGCCGTGTATAGTTTTTTTGATCCGGCGTTATCCGCGCAAAGTCCCGGCACCGCGATGATCCTGCAACTTGCTGAAGACACAAGAAAACACGGCCTCCCTTATCTTTATCTCGGCTACTGGATTGCTGCATCGCGCAAGATGCAATATAAATCACGTTTCCAGCCTCTCGAGATTTTGGTAGAAAATGCGTGGAAAGAATTCGACGCCGCATCACTCTAAACACGAGAGAGACCTCCCTTGAAACGCCGCGATTTTATCAAAACAGCCGCCATTGGCACCACTATGGCAGGCACACTTGCCGCCACGACATTTGCGGCCCCCGCCATTGCGAAAGGCCTGCGCAAATGGAACATGACAACAACATGGCCCAAGAATTTTCCCGGCCTTGGCACCGGCGCTGCAAACATTGCGGAATTCATTACCAAAGCGTCGGACGGACGCCTGACCATCGACGTTTACGGCGCAGGTGAACTGGTGCCCGCCTTTGACGCGATTGATGCTGTCGGGCGCGGCGCCGTTGAAATGGGCAATGGCGCGTCTTATTACTGGAAAGGCAAGGCGCCCGCCGCACAGTTTATTTCATCCCTCCCCTTCGGCATGGTGGCGCAGGAGCAAAACGCATGGCTTTATTACGGCGGTGGACAGGCGCTCTGCGATGAGGTCTATGCAACGCTCGGCTGCAAATTCTTTTCCGGCGGCAACAGCGGCACTCAAATGGGCGGATGGTATAACCGCGAAATCAAAACTCTGGCGGATTACAAAGGACTGAAATTGCGCATGCCCGGCTTTGGCGGTGAAATCGCCCGCGCGGCAGGCGCCACGGTTGTCAATATTCCAGGCGGAGAGCTTTTGACATCCATGCAGTCGCGCAACATTGACGCGCTTGAATGGGTCGGGCCTTACAACGACCTTGCCTTTGGCTTTCACAAAGTCGCCAAGTATTATTACTACCCCGGCTGGCACGAACCCAGCGCCATTTTGGACTGCTTCATCAACCTGAACGCATGGAACGAATTGCCGGACGACCTGAAACAGATTGTCACGATCGCCTGTCAGGCGGGCACGGTTAACATGACCAGCGAAATGGCCGCACGCAGCGGTACCGCCCTTGCGCGGATGAAAAACGAACTGAAAGTGGATATCCGCCCCTTCCCGAACGAAGTATTGAAGGGGCTGAAAGATTTGTCGCGCGATATTATTCGCAGCGCCGCAGAAACAGATCCGCTAAGCATCAAACTGCTCGACAGCCTTGAAAAATTCCAGAAAGAACAGGCTGCCTATACAGCTATCGCAGAGGGTGCGGCACTGGCCATGCGCCAGCTATAAAGTCATCGATACGCCTGCTATTGCAAGCGCTCTTTCGGGACTATGCCATGCGTCCGGCAGAAATTCCCGCACGTGCGGCGGCCGGCTTGCGACACTGCGTCCAGATATGCGGGCGGGTTTCCAGCACGGTCGTCACCTTCATTGCCGCAATTTCAAAACGGGTATCAAGCTTATAGGTATCCTGCACGCCACGCGCGGCGGAATAAATTTCGAGAGCCTCGGCATAGGTCGCCTGTGCTTCTGCGGATTTAAAACGCGGGCCCGTCAAAGGATCTGCCAGTTGTTCCATCAGCAAAATAGCGCTTGCCTGTAAAAACAGGCGCACATCACCCGATTGTCGCGGGATCATGCCGCAAAAATCCTGCATGCAGGATTTTTCCATGCCCGCGACACCGCGCGAGAATTCAACCAAACGGCTACCCAGCCAATCGGTCGGCTGCGCCGAAAATACAGCAGGCCCGGCAAGGCAAGCCGCCGCCGCAACCTGACGGCAATCACCGCCGTGTTCGCAGATCAGCCGCGCCATGGCAACAGGGCCGCGCATATATTGTACGCGCGCCGTTTCCGCATCTCCGTCGAAACGGTCGAGGTAAAAAGGCCAGCCGGCACGAAAAGCATCCTGAAACATCTTGCTATCCGGCAAACCGGTTTGCTGGAAATTCATAAACACACACCCTGTTTTTTTATAAGGCAGACACATACCGGAACCAGCATGCGGTCTGCCTGCATATATATTTTTCCCGTGTATCGGAAATGATGGATAAGAAATAAAAGAGACGGGACAGAGTCTTAAACCACCGCCCTGCCCGAGTCTATCAAAATCAAAACACGCCTGTATTTACTTGATTTTTTGCGGCAGCGCCGTCACCAATTCGGGGAAAATCGCCAGTAAAACAAGGGTCAGAATCTGTATGGCGATAAAAGGAATCGCGCCTTTGTAAATCGCCGTTGTCGGAATTTCTCTAGGCAGGACACCGCGCAGATAAAACAAGGCAAAACCAAAAGGCGGCGTCAGAAAACTGGTCTGCAAATTCACGGCAATCATCACGCCGAGCCAGATAGGATCAACCCCCATCATCAATAAAACAGGCCCCACGATGGGGACAACAATAAACGTGATCTCGATAAAATCGAGAAAAAATCCCATGATAAACATGACCAGCATCACGACGAAAACCGCCGTAAAAACACCGCCCGGCAAAGATTCCAATGCTTCTTTGACCAAAGCCTCGCCGCCCAGCCCGCGGAAGACCAGCGAAAAAACAGACGCGCCCAGCAAAATTATAAAAACCATAGCCGTGATTTTCGCCGTATCGCGCATGGATATTTGCAAGGCGGGCAAGTTGAGGCGGCGGTTAAGCCCTGCCAGCAGCAAGGCACCACAGGCGCCAAAAGCCGAAGCCTCGGTCGGCGTGGCAAGCCCGCTGAAAATCGCGCCCAATACCGCAAAAATCAAAAATGCAGGCGCCAGCAGCGATTTCACCACACGTCCGGCCAAAGAAACACCGGCAGGCAAGGCCGCGAGCGGCGGGGCAATCTGTGGTTTTCGCCATGCAATAAACACAATCCACGCCATATAAAGAACGACCAGCAAAAACCCCGGCACAATCGCACCCGCAAACAGATCCACCACCGAAATAGGATCGGCGCCCCAATTGCCCTGCGCCATCTGCGCCTGTGTATGCGCGCCTTGTAAAATATCACCCAGCAAAATCAGTACAATTGACGGCGGAATAATCTGCCCCAACGTACCCGCCGCACAAATCGTGCCGCAGGCCAGTTTCGGGTCGTACCCTGCCTTCATCATCGCAGGAAAGCTGAGCAAGCCCATAGTAACCACTGTCGCCCCCACAACGC
>JAVEWI010000220.1:0-3843 GCA_034004625.1 Bdellovibrionales bacterium | reverse complement strand
TGGTCAGCCAATACGGGGGCAAATTTCCGGCGGATGAGGAGGCTTTGCTGGCCTTGCCGGGTATTGGCCCCTATACGGCGGCTGCTGTGGCCTCGATTGCTTTTGACAAGCCTGCCGTCGCCGTGGATGGAAATGTGGAAAGGGTTGTCAGCCGTTTTTACGGGATAGAAGAACCTCTGCCGACATCCAAACCTGCTATCAAGGCCGGCGCAGCCAAGCTGGCGGCGGGAAATGCGCATCCGGGGGATTTTACGCAGGCCATGATGGAATTGGGGGCAACCGTTTGCACCCCGCGCAGCCCCAAATGCGGCCTGTGCCCGTGGCAGGGGGATTGTACTGCGCGTAAAGCAGGGATAGCCGAAAGCCTGCCGCGCAAATTGCCCAAAAAAGCGAGACCGTCCAAAACCGGCCATGTGTACTGGGTGACCAATGCGCGCGGGCAGGTTTTGATCGAAAAGCGGGGGGAAAAGGGGCTTTATGGCGGGATGTACCAATTCCCGACCACCGCATGGGAAGAAACCCGTGGCAAGGCTAAGGCCGCAGCGAAGGGCGTGCCGGTGCAAAATGTACCTGTGCATCCGAATTTCCTGACATCAAAACATCCGGCGCCAGCGGGGGCGGCGGTACGGCATGTTTTTACCCATTTTGATCTGGCGCTGGATATATGGCAAGTCTCCGCCGCCCGCATGCCCGCACCCAAGGGGATGCAATGGGTGGATATAGCCGCGCTGGAAAACTACGCCCTGCCAAGCCTGATGCAAAAGGTTGTCCGGATGATGACGGCAGGAGGATGACAGGGTTGCCGCCTGATGTTATAATGATAAAGCTGTCTTTTAATGTCTTAACCGGCCGTTTGCGTAGTTTCTGCGCAAGGTCTGGGGGAAAATAGAATGCTTGCCTGCCGTACGTTGTCCAAAATGCTTGTGGTGCTGGTTTTTGCCGTACTGGTTTCCACGCCGGTTTATGCGCAACAAAAAGAAAACCGTGATCAGGGGCGTGGAGAATCTTTTGCTTTCCCCACACTGCGGGAATTGGCTTTAAGCACTCTTATGCTGGGGGCTTATGACACCAACGACAACAAGACAGTCGATGAATATGCCAAACTGATGTACTGCTCTTTGTATCTGGAGAAATACAAATCCGATTTTGAATGGAACAGTGTGCGTCAGGAATTGACCCGAAAATTACAGGGCAAGCATGAATATTTCCGTACCCACTATGAAATTACGGGGACGATCTATCTGGGGCGTTACAGTTTCGAGACACAGGATTTTCCCTTTGAGCGCAAAACGGCTCTCGTCAATGTCGGCTCCTTGACGTTGTTCTCGTCCCAGACGTTTAACCCGGGGTTGCCCTGCCATCCGACCAATGCGCAAACATCCTTTTTGCCCAATAATTACCTTTTCGTCCTGCAGCAGCCTTTGACACTCGACCGTTTGAAAATGCCGATGGATGAAGCAGAGGCTTTGCTGAAGCGTCTTGATTTGATGAATAATAAAGACCGGGCTCTTTATATCCGGTTCCGTGTGCGCTTGCTGGGAGCCGGTAACCTGCAAAGCATGGGGCCCTATACAAGCGTTATGATGCGTGGAGATCTGGTCGGGGTTGATTTGTTTTACGATCGTGAACTGACCAAGCATTTTGCCGTTATTTCCCTGAAATAACCCCGCGTGCCGCATACCGAAGACAGCCGTATTTTTGACCTGCCGCAAGCGGAAATATACGCGCTGCTGATGGATGTCGAAAACTTTTCGTCTTATGTGCCTTATATCCGCAGTGCGCGGGTTGTATCCACGTCAGGCAATAAAACCGTGGCCGAAGTAAACGTCGGCGTCACGGGGCTGCATTTTTCCTACCGCTGCGAAATTGTGGAAACGCCGTTTGAAAAAATCGAAATACGCGACCTGTCCGGCCCGTTTGAATTTTTGCGTTGTGAAATGATATTCGAAGCGCTGGAGGCAAAACGTACGCGGGTGACATATAGGTTTACATCAAAATTCCGGTCACGTTTGATGAATGCGGTGGCGGATCCGGTTTTTAATGCGCAGCTTAAATCTACTTTACGTGATCTGGACAGGTTTATCCGCCTGCGCGCGCGGCGGGGACGGCGGTAACGCGCAAAGGGTGCACGGCGGGCAGCGCCGCCATTTTGGCATCCAGTTTCTGTTTCACAATGTCCCAGAAAGCCGTATCGCGCAGCACGATATTACGGCCTTCGTATTTTGCCTTGCCTTCGTTCATGGGCAGCATCAATGCCCGTGCGCCCAGATAGAAAATATCCGAATGCGGATCGGCGCGCAGGGTAATGGCGGCGATGCGGCGCAATGTTTCTTCGGTCGGTTTTTTGTCGCGCGCGGCACGGAATGTGCGTGCCAATACGCGCAGGTGCTGGTCGTCAGGTGTATGGGTTTTGGCGTAATCCTTGGCGATGGCGGCGGTTTCTGCCGGCGTCAGGGATACGAAATTTGCCGTTTTGCTGTCGGTGATGATTTTATCGACCGTAAATGTCGTCAGATGGGAGGTCTGCCCCGATAAGATAAATTGCAGGCTGCGTTTCCACCCCGCATAGGCGATGTCGGTTTCCTGTCCGTCAAAGCGCTGGAAATGACGGATAACGGCATAGGCATCCGCGATGTTTTCGGCGGCGGTGCCTTGGGCTTCGGGCGACAGGACATGGCCGGTTTCGTGGTCGAAAGTACCCACGTCGTCAATGCTGCGATTGCTGCGGTCATACAGCGGATGTTTTTCCGTGTGGAAGACGACGGATTTGATAAAGTTTTTCTGGTCCAGATGAATGGTATCGGAAAAAGACGTTTTCAGGCGTTTCGCCGTGCGCACGGTTTTTTGCAATTCGTCAAAAGCATCATCGTCCTCATCAAGCGCCTTCATCACGCGCGGGCTTGCGATGAAATCATCGTTGGCTGCGTTTACAAAAACGGTGTTTTTGGCAATTTCGGGATGATCCTTCACAGCCTTGCGCGCCGCTGCCGCAAAATCAAAACGCAGGCCGGGCAGGTGGTCTTTGGCGGTTTTTCCGGGCTGGTCTGGTGCGGATGGCTTCATAATCGTAACTTTCTTGCCAAATTGAAGGCTTAAAGAGATTGTTACATATGAAAACAGGATTTAAAAGGTAATAATCTTGCTAATTCATACTGTGCGCTTATCAAAAGGCTGGCGCAAATATCGTAAAAATATTATGGTATTGTGAATTTTCAGGAGACTGTAATCATGACATTTATCGCCATTGGCGGCGCCGAGGATAAACAGGGCGATATGACCGTGCATAAACGCGTGCTGGCCGAAAGCCAAGCCGCCGCGCCGCGCGTTTGCGTCATTACCACCGCCACGGCCGAGCCCGATGCTGCAAAACAGCGTTACGAAGATGTGTATCGCAAACTGGGCGTGCAGGATTGCACCGTGCTGCATATCGACAGCCGCGCCATGGCAAACAGCGATGCAGTTTGCGATGCGGTAGAAAAAGCGGATGTGGTTTTTTTCACCGGTGGTGACCAATTGCGCTTGACGCAGGCCTTGGCCGCCACGCGGGTTTTTGATGTGATGACGGAAAAATATGCGGCGGGCCGTCTGGTCATTGCCGGCACCAGCGCGGGTGCGGCGGCTGCGTCTTCCTTGATGATTTGCGGCGGCGATCCTGAAAAATCCATGCAAAAAGGCGAAGTGCAATTTACCGCCGGCCTTGGTTTTGTGCCGGGCGTGGTTTTTGATACGCATTTCAGCGAACGTGACCGTTTGCCGCGCCTGTTCAATGCCGTTGCGGGCAATCCCGCCACGGTGGGCATTGGCCTGGACGAAGACACAGCCGCCATTGTACGCCGCAATGGC
>JAVEWI010000219.1:0-3843 GCA_034004625.1 Bdellovibrionales bacterium | reverse complement strand
TAACGGTTGTGCCGCTGCCATCGACCAGCCCCGCACATGCAAGCATGAATATGGGCGCCAAGACCGAAATCTGGCGCGCTGTCTGCGCTGCGGCGGCAGGGTAAATCTAAAATTTTCAGGCGACTTTTTCGGCCAATCCGCCGCGCACCAGCGTGCTGTATGCTTCGCGGATTTTGCGGGTAACGGGGCCGACTTTGTATTCGGTGCCGTCAATTTTGCCGATGGGCGTAATTTCTGCCGCCGTGCCGGTTGCAAAAAATTCGTCGCCGGTTTTCAGGTCTTCCGGCAAAATGGTGCGGACGTGGACTTTGAATCCCAATCCTTCGGCCAGTTCGATCACGGTTTGGCGCGTGATACCGTTCAGGAAACAATCCGGCGTCGGCGTATGCAATTCGCCGTTTTTAACCATGAACAGGTTGGCGCTGGTCAGCTCCGCCACATGGCCGCGGTAATCCAGCATCAGGGCATCGTTGCATCCCTGATTTTCCGCTTCCTGTTTTGAAATGGTGCAAATCATGTAAAGCCCGCTGGCTTTGGCATGCACGGGCGCGGTATCGGGCGCGGGGCGGCGCCATTTGGATGTGGCAATGCTGATGCCTTTTTCCAGCAAATCGCCTTTGTAATATTGCGGCCAATCCCATGCGGCCACGGCCAGATGTATTTTGGCAAGCGGAGCCGAAACGCCTATTTGCTCCGCACCACGCCAGGCGAGGGGGCGCAGGTAACCGTCTGTAATGTTATTGGCGCGCACGGCTTCGATACAGGCTTGGTTGATTTGCTCAAGGCTATATTCAATTTTCATATCCAAAGTTTTACAGCCGTCCAGCATGCGTTGGCTGTGTTCGTTTAATTTGAAAATTTTGCCGTTATAGCAGCGAACGCCTTCGAAAATACCGCCAGCATAGTGCAGGGCATGGGTCATGAAATGCACTTTGCAATCACGCCACGGCATTAATTGGCCATCCATCCATATGAAGCCATCGCGGTCGTCGTAAGGAATGAGTGCCATGTGCCGTTTTCCTGCTTTTACGGTGTGAAAATGAATGCGAACATATTATCCTGTTTGCTGCAAAGTCTTCAACCCTTAAACGGTTTTTATGTCTATTCAGGCGCAAAATTCAGGCAGTGAAATTCCGCCCGACCAGAAACATCATATTCTGGTCGTGGACGATGACGAACGCCTGCGCGCCTTGCTGTCGCGGTTTTTGTCGGAAAACGGATTTTTGGTCAGCACCGCGACCGATGCCGCCCATGCGCGGGAAATTTTGAAATATCTGGCCTATGATCTTTTGGTGCTGGACGTGATGATGCCGGGCGAAGACGGCATGGCCTTGACCCGCGGGCTCAAGGGTGATGGTTTCGTCACGCCGGTTTTATTGCTGACGGCGCTGGGCGAAACGGAACAGCGCATCAGCGGGTTTGAAGCCGGCGCGGATGATTATTTGCCCAAGCCGTTTGAACCGCGCGAACTGTTGCTGCGTATCAATGCTATTTTACGCCGCAGCGCCGCGCAGGCACCCAAACGGGATGCGGCGCAGGCTTTGCGTTTTGGCCGCTGGCGTCTGGATCTGGAACGTGGCGAACTGGTTGATGATGCGGCGGAAACGCGCATGCCCCTGACATCGGTCGAACATACATTGATGCGCGCACTGGCCAGCCGCAAAGGCGAAGTGATCGGACGCGAAGAATTGGCCGAAATGTGCAGCATGAGCGCAAGCGAACGCACGATTGATGTGCAAGTCACGCGCCTGCGCAAAAAAGTGGAGGAAGACCCGCGTCTGCCCAAATACGTGCAAACCGTCCGTGGCAAAGGATATGTCCTGCGCCCTGACGAAGAAAACGGTTAAGGCGGGGAGACGGCAGGTATCACATGGGCTCCCGCATTTTAACGACGTTGAAGCAGAAGTTATTGCCGTCCACTTTGTTCGGCCGGTCGCTTATGATTATCGCGACACCGATTTTGCTGCTGCAATTGATCGTGTCCTTTGTGTTTTTTGACCGCCATTGGGATTCCATGAGCAGCCGGCTGGTCTATGCCATTGCCGGTGAAGTCAGCATGCTGACGACGCAAATCCGCGAAGCCGATGGCGATGCTGCCCGTGAAGCCATCATTGCCGATGCCGCCAAAAGTCTCGAACTGCAAATCCATATCGAAGATCTCGACCCCAAGGCTTTGCAGGAAAGCGCTTCTCCTTTTGAAAAATTTTACTGGTTTAGCATTGGCGGCAAGCTGGATGCCGCGCTTGACCGCCGTTTGACACAGGCTTTTCAGGTGCATGATTACGCAGACGATAGCCGCCGTTTTCAAATCGTGGTGCAGCTGGACGATAAACGCATGGCCGTTTTCCTGTGTCCGGAAAGACGCCTGAACAGCTCGACCACCTATATCTTTATCCTGTGGCTGATCGGCAGCGCGATTGTTTTATTTGGCATCGCCATTATTTTTATGCGCAACCAGATCCGCCCCATACGGCGCCTGGCGATTGCGGCGGAAAAATTCGGCAAGGGACAGGACGTGCCCGATTTTAAACCCGTCGGCGCGCGCGAAGTGCGGCAGGCATCGCGTGCGTTTCTGGATATGCGCGACCGCCTGAAAAGGCAGATCGAACAGCGCACCGCCATGCTGGCCGGTGTATCGCACGATTTGCGCACGCCATTGACACGCATGAAATTGCAATTGGCCATGGCGGGCGATGATGAAATGGCAGCCCATCTGCGTCAGGACATTGACGAGATGGAAAAGATGCTGGAAGCCTATCTGGACTTCGCCAAGGGTGAAAGCAGTGAAGCACCGGAAATGACCGACCTTGGCAGTATTCTTGACCGGATCATCGGCCGTGCACAGCGTCATGGTGACGCCGTGCAGGCGCAGGTGGCTGATAAATTAATGATACGCCTGCGCCCTGTGGCGACCGAAAGGGCACTTGCCAATATCGTCGGCAATGCCTGCAAATACGGCACAAACGTGTGGGTAAATGCCTATGAACAATCAAATGCGATTGAAATCGTCATAGACGATGACGGGCCGGGTATTCCCGAAAATTTGCGCGAAGACGTTTTCCGCCCGTTTTTCCGCATCGAAAAATCCCGCAACAAAAAAACCGGCGGTATCGGTCTGGGGCTTTCCATCGCGCGGGATATTATCCACGCCCATGGCGGCGAGATATTTTTGGAAAACAGCAACCGCGGCGGGCTGCGTGTGGTTGTCAGGCTGCCGCTTTGATTTTGGATTTCAGTTTTTTCGCCTTTTCTTTTACCGTGGCTTTTGCCTTTTCTTTGGCTTTGCCTGCCGCTTTGCGCACGGGGGCGGCCAAGGGAGCGCAGGGAATGCGTTCGATATAACCGCTGGCCTGTTCAAACCAGCCAAGGCGTTTATCAATCGCGGCCATGGTGGGGGACATGTCTTGCGTCGTGTCCTTGTTCCACCGCTCAACCAATGACAGGTAAATCAGGCAAAAACCGGAAATGGACAGCGGCGATATTTTTTCGTCCGGCACGCGCGCCAGATACAGCATGCGTTCCATCGTGTCATACATCCTGCGCATAAAACGGCGGCTGTGACGCGGGTGGCGCAGCGCGAAAACGGGCAGGCCGGAAAGAGCAGGCCGGTAATCCTGCGCCAGATCAAAACGCACCATCAAAATTTCCAGCAGATTGTCGTGCCAGCTGTCACCCATGTAATCGCGCACTTCGGCTTCGGTGCGGTCTTCGATATCATCCAGCACATCGGCCAGAATATCCCATATATCTTTGTACAGGGCTTCGGCTTCGGCGGGTTTGACACCGGCGTCGCGGGCAACGGCGGCAATGCTGGCGGATTCCCATCCGTCATTCCCGGCAACC
>JAVEWI010000218.1:0-3856 GCA_034004625.1 Bdellovibrionales bacterium | reverse complement strand
GATACTAATATCGTGGAACACGATGGCATGCCGGTTCGTTTATGCATCAGGAAGGATTTTGCCATGGCAACAACGCAAATACCCGAACCGCCTCCCTTGCCCGAATTGCCGGCGGGCATTCCCAAAATCGCCATGCGCGTTTTGGTTTTCGGTTTTGTGCAGGGCGTGAATTACCGCAGGTGGTTGCAGGGCGAAGCCCTGAACCGCGGTATTCACGGATGGGCGCGCAACCGCACAGATGGATCGGTGGAGGCACTGCTCTACGGCGACCCGCGGCAGGTGGAAGACCTGATCCGCGCCAGCCGCCACGGCCCCATGATGGCGCGTGTGGACAAAGTGCAGGCCGAACCCAGCGAATATGACGGCTTGATCGAAGATTTTCGTATCGAAGCCACGGTCAGTGCCTGATATACTCCGCACCGCTGCGTCCGCTTGATGCGGCCTTGTTCTTAACCCTCCATGGATGGATATATCGCCATGCGCTTTACTGCTGCTTTTCTTGTTCTCGCCCTTGCCGCCGTCCCCCTTGCCCAAACCGCGCAGGCCGCCGATGATGTCGCCAAAACGGAGGAAGTCCCCTTCCGCGAAGATTCCGGCCTTATCACTGCCGAATATTATCTGGCGACCGGCAAATATACGCAGGCACTGGACGTGATTGGCGGCGTTTTGCAGCGTCACCCGCAAAATGCCGATGCCTATACATACCGCGGCTATGCCTATAACAAACTGGGCGATACCAAAAAAGCGCGCGAAAGTTTCCGCACCGCCCTTGGCATCAACCCCCGCCATCTGGGCGCGAATAAATACATGGGCAACCTGTGGCTGGAAGACGGGCAATTATCCCGCGCCATGGAGCAATTGCAGGCGATGATTTATATCTGTGCCGGCAGCTATTGCGCCGAAGTGGATGAATTGCAAAGCGATATCAATATGTTCCGCGTCAAAAAACCGGGCAGATAAACAAACCTCCCGCAAAAACCTGTTTTTTTGCTATAATCTGCCCATGCGGTAAAACAAAAAACCGTCCCAAGAGTCGTGTGTAAAAAAAGATGAGCCTGAGCCAGTCTTTCAACCAAGCCAGCTATGCCACCGCCGCGCCCGCGCCCGCGGCAGCAACGCCCCAGATGCTGGGGCAGGAATTGCTTGACCTGGTTTCCCGCCCCATGGACGGCAATTCGGCGAACTTGAATATCAGCACACGGTCAAAAGAATTAATCGACAAAGGCGCCGACCTGACCCAGCGCGACGCAACCCACGGCCGCACCGCCCTGATCTGGACAGCCATTTATTTCCGCACCTTTATCATGCGCGGGATTATAGACAAAGGCGCCGACCTGGATGCAAAAGATAACGACGGAAAAACCGCAATAGATCACGCGACCGCATTGAAAATCAAACCGGCCATCGAAATCTTGCAAAAAGCCAAAGACGATATCCGCGCACAAGTTTTGAAAGAAGCGCGCGACATGACCACCCGCCGCGATTTTTCCGCCATGCGCCCGCTGGCCCTGCGTAAACGCAAAAAAGAAAGCCGCACCCCAGACAAAAACCGCCGCGGCACGCCCGCATAAACAACGGGCATATATAAGATCACAACAAAAAACGCCGGCCTTTGCAGACCGGCGTTTTTCTGTGTGTAGCTGCAATCAAGAAGCCCTTGGGAGAAACAGAGAGAGCAGCCAAAAGGATAATCAGGAGGCTTTGAAAATTTCATCCGCGAAGGCTTCTTCCCACGACCCTTGCGTGGAAGCCTTGGAATATTCCGTGGCGCGGTTTTCGAAAAAGTTGGTGTGCTCGGCACCATTAAGCATCGCATCCATCCACGGCAGCGGGTTTTTCTCGATCCCGAAAACAGGCGCAAGGCCCAGCTGCGTCAGGCGGCGGTCACCGATGTAGCGGATGTAATCTTTGACTTCCTGCGCCGTCAAACCTTCGATCCCGCCCATTTCAAACGCAAGGTCGATAAAGGCATCTTCGTGATGCACGATGGTTTTGCAGGCTTCGGTAATGTCGTGTTTCAGATCTTCCGTCCAGACTTCCGGATTTTCTTCCACAAAAGTCTTGAACAGGCGGATAACGGACAGCGTGTGCAATGTTTCATCGCGCACAGACCATGTCACGATCTGCCCCATGCCTTTCATTTTGTTGAAACGCGGAAAATTCATCAGCATCGCAAAGGATGCGAAAAGCTGAAGCCCTTCGGTGAAGCCGCCAAATACCGCCATGGTCATGGCGATGTCGCGCTTGGATTCCACGTTGAATCCTTGCATGTAATCGAACTTGTCCTTCATTTCCTTGTATTTCAGGAAAGCGGAATATTCCAGCTCCGGCATACCGATGGTATCGAGCAAATGGGAATAAGCGGCAATGTGGATGGTTTCGATATTCGCAAAACCCACCAGCATCATCAGGACTTCGGTCGGTTTGAACACGCGGGCATAATGCTGCATATAGCAGTTATTGACTTCAACGTCGGCCTGCGTGAAAAAACGGAAAATCTGCGTCAGCAGGTTTTTTTCCGCCGGTGTCAGTTTTTGTTTCCAGTCCCGCACGTCTTCGGCCATCGGCACTTCTTCGGGCAGCCAGTGCAAACGCTGCTGCGTCAGCCACGCTTCGTAAGCCCAAGGATAGTAAAACTGTTTATATACGAGATTTTCGGTCAGAATACGGGACATTTCGCTTTTCCTTTAAAAACATTCCTGCCGTCACACGGACGGCAGGAACATAACCGTGAATACTGAATCGCGGGTTATTATAAGCTTTTATTTGCGGCGGAAAAGGATGTCGCGGCCTTTATTTGACAAGGCGGGGCCGCAATTGCCGGGTTCGATCAAATCAAGACGGTAAAGCTTTTCCAGATGGTTGCGCGGCAGGGCGTCGCAGCTTTCCGGATTGGCAACGGTGGTCAGCGTTTGCATTTCGGCAGATGTCAAAACGTGCATGTATATGTCCCCCAAGTGATCTTCGCTTCGGTTGCTTCGGTTTTTTTTAGCGCGGCACGGTTGATCCCGCCCCTGCGTTTTATGTGATTAAGCGGAAACCCGCCCACCCCTAGAAAGTTTCGCCTCAAAATTACTGGCAGGCCAGGCACTCGTCGTACTTGGTTGCAGAACCTTCGCCCGAAGCCCCGCTGGTGGCGATTTTCAGGCGTCCGTCTCCGCCATTCGCGCTTTCGGCACGCTGGATGGATTTGGAACGGCAGTAGTAAAGAGATTTGACACCCTTTTTCCATGCCATCCAGTGGATCTGGTGCAGATCGCGTTTGTGCACGTCCGCGGGCAGGAAAACGTTAAGCGATTGCGCCTGGCAAATATAAGGCGTGCGATCGGCCGCATGTTCAATCAACCAGCGCTGGTCAAGCTCGAACGCGGTTTTGAACACGTCTTTTTCATCTTGCGTCAGGAAATCCAGATGCAGGACGGAACCTTCGTTGGTGATGATGCTGGTCCAGATTTCTTCGTTGTTGAGGCCTTTTTGCTCCAGCAACTGTTCCAGATATTTGTTCCGCACAAAGAAAGAACCGGACAGCGTTTTATGCGTATAGGCATTGGCCGTATTGGGTTCAATCCCCGGCGATGCACCGCCGGTGATGATGGAGATGGACGCCGTGGGCGCAATCGCCATCTTGTTCGAAAAACGCTCCATGATGCCGTATTCCTTGGCATCGGGGCAGGGTCCGCGTTCATGCGCCAGTTTAATGGACGCTGCATCGGCCTGTGCCTTGATATGCTTGAACATACGTTTGTTCCATACCTTGGCCATAACAGATTCCAGCGGGATCATCTTGGATTGCAGGAACGAATGGTAACCCATGACGCCCAGACCGACAGAGCGTTCGCGCATGGCGGAATATTTC
>JAVEWI010000217.1:0-3862 GCA_034004625.1 Bdellovibrionales bacterium | reverse complement strand
GCCTTTCCATGCTGGCGATTTACGGCCTGTTTGGCATGTTCGCCAATATCGCGCTGACGTTCAACGTGATCTTTATTTTTGCCCTGCTGTCGCTGTTCCAGGCTACGCTGACCTTGCCCGGTATTGCGGGGATCGTCCTGACCATTGGTATGGCGGTGGATGCGAACGTGCTGATTTATGAACGCATCCGCGAAGAATTGCGCAGCGGCCGCAGCGTTCTGTCTTCGGTCGATACAGGATACAAACAGGCCATGTCCACCATTGTGGATGCGAACCTGACCACGCTGATTGTGGCATTGATCCTGTTTTCATTCGGTACGGGGCCCGTCAAGGGCTTTGCCGTGGCGATGAGCATCGGCATTATCACGTCCATGTTCTCTGCCATCATGATTACGCGCCTGATTATTATCGCATGGCTGCGTAAAACCCGTCCGACCCAATACGCGCTTTAACTTTCTGACTAAAGGATAACCGTCATGGCTTTTCGCCTCCGTTTTATCAAAGATGACACCAAGATCAATTTTATGGGGCACCATAAAATTGGCATGTTTATAGGTGTTTTGTTGATTGCCGCTACGTTTTTCTTTTTGGCAACCCGCGGTCTTAACTACGGCATCGATTTCACAGGTGGCGTGCTGATCGAAGTTTCGGTTCCCCAAGATGTAACGGTTGAAAGCGTGCGCCAAAAACTTGCCGGATTGGAAGCGGGCACGCCGTCCATTCAGGAATTTGGCGAAAACACCCTGATGATTAAACTCCCGGGTAAGGAAGCCGATACCGAAGCGCAGAAAAAAATCTATGCCGAAGTTGCCGCCGCGCTGGGGCCGGAAGCGGAATTCCGCCGCACAGAATACGTTGGCCCGCAGGTGGGGGGAGAGCTTATCAAGACAGGTATCTATGCCTTTGGCTTTTCGATGATCGGCATCATGCTTTACGTATGGATGCGTTATGAATGGCAATTTGGCCTGGCCAGTGTCGTGTCTTTGGCGCATGACGTTATCATTACGCTTTTGTTCTTTATCCTGACGGGGATTGAATTCGACCTTGCAACCGTTGCCGCCATCTTGCTGGTGGCTGGTTATTCGGTGAATGATACGGTTATTGTATTTGACCGTATCCGTGAAAAACTGCGCAAATACCGTAAAATGCCGCTGTTTGACGTGATTAACGTTGCGCTTAACGAAACGCTTGGCCGTACGCTGATTACCAGCCTGACCACCCTTGCGGTGATGATTGTGCTGGCGGCCTTTGGTGGCGCGGCTATTCAAGGTTTTATCTACGCCATGATTTTGGGTGTGGCTATCGGTTCGCTGTCGTCCATTTATGTGGCGGCGCCGCTGCTTTTGTACCTGAACGTACGGGCAGATAAGCTGGGGCAAAGCGGTGATGCAACCGAAGAACCTGCTGCGGAAAAAGCCTGATTAAGGCTTTATCTACGCAAACAAAAAAGGCCGGATATTATTTCCGGCCTTTTTTGTTTGGCGTCTGTTTGCGCGGGGTTTATTCAGGACGGCTTTCCATGGCATCGTCGCTCTCATCTTCGGTGTAGTCGGCGAGAACCAGCTGCATGCCGAACCAGCGCCAGCTTTGCGGCTGTCCCGGAATAACCGTGTCATCAGGCATGGTGCAATTGATACGCGTGCGGCGTTCTTCCAGCATACGGTCAAGGCGCAGTTCGACGCGGTTGCCGCCGGGCTTGACCATATCGGCCTTGCCCATGCCGGATACGAAACAGGAAATCCGGCTGATGTCTTTTATTTCCGGCGTGATGGTAAAACCGATAGCGGGCGGATTTTCCGTCACAATCATGCTGTCGGGTATGACATCGCTGACGGGCAGGGGCAGGGCATTGGCCGTCAGCATGAAACGGTCAAGATCGCCAAAGGAATCCGTCATGATAAAACGCGGCAGCGCCAGAAAATCCGCTTCCGCATAAACAACGCCGGATTGCTGGGAAAAAGCGGCTTCGAAATTGTAAGTCGAAATCTGCTTGCGTAAATCAGCCGAATATTCGCCATAAGGATATGAAAAGAAAAGAGGTGCTTCACCAAACTCCGTACGGTAACGGCTGATGGCGCGGTTAATTAACGTGGCGTTTTCTTCGGCGGTTTTTTGCGCCATTTGCGCATAGCTGGCAGGCAGAATGGCAATATCGGCCAGTTTGTTTTTGCGCAGGGCTTTCAGCTCTTTCCACGTCATGTGTGTGGGGATGTTATTGTCCACCATGTCGCTGGCATAAAAAAGCGTGAAGGGCAGGCCGGCCTGCACCAGCGCCGGCACCGCGTTTTGCAGGGTGGATTTATGCGCGCCTTCCAGCGTGATGGCAACCGTGCGCTGCGGCAGGGCTTCGCCTGATTTCATGCTTTTGATAACTGTTTTCAACGGCAGGACGGTATAGCCGTCCGTTTGCAATTCCTTGATATGTTCGCGGAACTGGGTCACGGAAATGCTGCTTTGGGGCAGGTTTTCTTCCCCCACGCGTTGATAGACGAAAATGACGGCGCTTGATTTATCGGCGCTGATGCTGGCCTGCGCGGGTGATACGGGCCAGAACGACAGGCCAAGGCCGAACAGCGCGCATAAACCGCTGTACAAACCGTTGTAATTATGTTTTTGAATAGTAAGCATCTTTTCGTCTGGCGATCGTTTAAGGGATATTTATAATAGCATGAACGCGCAAAAATTAACAGAGCACGCTTTGGACACCCTTTTTCGCACGGCCCGCACGGCAAATGCGTGGCAGGACAAAGCCGTTCCCGCAGACACGCTGCGGCAGATTTACGATGTCATGAAATTCGGCCCGACAAGCGCCAACAGCAGCCCTTTGCGGATTGTTTTTTTGCAATCGGACGCGGCCAAGGCGCGGTTGAAACCTTTCCTGATGGAATCCAATATCGACAAAACCATGTCGGCGCCGGTGGTGGCTATTTTTGCGATGGACATGGCGTTTCACGATCATCTGCCGTTTTTGTTTCCGCATACGGATGCGAAATCGTGGTTTGAAGGCAATGCCGATTTGATTGCGCAAACGGCATTCCGCAACAGCACGTTGCAGGCCGCGTATTTCATGATTGCCGCGCGTGCGCACGGTCTGGATTGCGGGCCCATGTCGGGGTTTGATGCGGATAAAGTAAACCAGGAGTTTTTTCCGGATGGAAAATTCAAAGTGAATTTCATCTGCAATATCGGTTATGCCGATGCCGCAGGCACTTTTGCGCGCAGCCCGCGTTTTGAATTTGACCAGATGGCGCAGGTTTTATAATCGCTATGAAATGCCTTGCCGTGAATACCGCCAATAGCATTTTGTCCGTCGCGCTCTGCGATGGTGATAAAACGCTGTATCATTTCGAAACGCCGGAAACCCGCGATCAGGGTAATTTGCTGCTGTTCCATGCGCAAAAAGCATTGGATGCGGCGTCCATCGGTTATGACGGGCTTGATTTAATGGCAGTGGTGACGGGGCCGGGCAGTTTTACCGGTATCCGCATCGGTCTTGCGGCCATGCGTGCATTGGCTATGGCGGCGGCGAAGCCTTTGGTGGGGCTGAGCAGTTTTGAACTGTTTGATATAGCGCCTGAAGACGGTACGGTCTGCGTGGTCGCGGTCGAAGCATGGCGGGAAGAACTTTATTTTAAATCAGGCGAAGAAGAAGCCGTGAACGTGCTGCCCGCCGTTTATGCAGACCACCTGCGCGAAATGTATGCAGGGCAAAAAATTGTTATCTGCGGCGATGCGGCAGAAAAACTGGCGGCGTTTTTGCCAGAGGCACAAGTGATAGCGCCCGCGCCAGATGCCCGTATTCTGGCGCAAAAGGCTGTTCAAAAATTCATGCGTGACGGGGCGCAATCAGCCGCAGTGCGTC
>JAVEWI010000216.1:0-3899 GCA_034004625.1 Bdellovibrionales bacterium | reverse complement strand
CTTCGGGATTTGCCGCGGCGGCTTCCTGTTCCATCTGGCCCAATTCGACCGTTACGGTTTGTTCGCTGCCTTTGCGCCAAATGGTGACGGGGACTTTTTTACCGACTTCGGTTTCCGCCACGATGCGCGGCAATTTGCGCATGGCATCCACGTTTTGTCCGTCAAAGGTCAGGATGATATCGCCTTCCTGAATGCCGGCTTTTTGTCCGGGGCTGTCGGGCGTCAGGCTGGATACCAATGCACCGCGCGCGCGGCCTTGCAGGCCGAAACCTTCGGCAATTTCCGGCGTGACGTCCTGAATGCGCACGCCCAGCCAGCCGCGGCGGGTTTGTCCGTATTTAATCAGCTGCGCGGTGACGTTCCTGGCAATGTTGGACGGCACGGCAAAGCCGATACCGACCGAACCGCCGGTGGGGGAGAAAATGGCCGTATTCACGCCCACAACCTGCCCCTGCATGTTAAACATCGGGCCGCCGGAATTGCCGCGGTTGATGGATGCGTCGGTTTGGATGAAATCGTCATAGGGGCCGGCGTTGATATCACGCTGGCGGGCGGAGACAATCCCTGCCGTGACCGAACCGCCAAGGCCAAAGGGATTACCGATCGCCAGAACCCACGATCCGACTTTGGCATTGTCGCTGTCGCCCCATGGCACGGCGACAAGGCTTTGCCCTTCGGTTTTGACCTGCAGCACGGCCAGATCGGTTTTTTCATCCACGCCGACCAGTTTTGCATCCAGCGAGGTGTCGTTTTGCAGGATGATGCGGATTTCATCCGCGTCTTTGATGACGTGGTTATTGGTCACGACATAACCGTTTTGCGCATCGATCACAAAGCCGGAGCCGAGGGCGGAAACCTTGTCCTGACGCTGCGGCATCTGGCCGCGGTATTGTTCGTAAAAATCCTTGAAGAAATGTTCAAAAGGCGATCCCGGCGGGAATTGCGGCAATTGCGGTGCGGTCTGCGTGACCTTGGACGTGGTTGAAATATTCACAACGGCAGGCAGCAGGCGTTCGGCCAGAACTTCGAAGCTGGGCGGTGCGGCAAAAATGGCGGCGGTATCCGGCGCGCTGCCCTGTGCCAATGCGGGCAGCGAAACAAAGCTTGATGCGGCAAGGGCAGCGATCAACAGCGGTTTGGCAAGGCTTGTGAAATGCGGGCGGCGAGAGGACATGGAAGGCTCCTTGAAAATAAACTGGCGGTGCATGCAAAAAAGCGGGCCTGCGGCAAGGCGATGCCTTGCGGGCCGGTTTGCAGTCCGTCATCCGGATCATTCTAGCACTATAAAAGGTATGCCGTGCCTGTGCGAAGGTCAATATTTGCGGAATAAATATCTGCAATATCGGGATATTTCAGGACGGGGAAAGGGCGGCGGTTAAAACCCGCGCAAAACGGCAATAATCAAAAAACCGAAAACGGCGCAAAACAGGCCAAGGTTCCGTATCTGTGCATCGCTGAGGGCGGCGATTTTGCCGATCATTTCGCGCATGCCGCGGGGGAAGCCTGCATACATGGCGCCTTCAATCACCAGCATCAGCCCCAGCGCGGTCAATATGTCCATCATGGTATTATTCCTTCGATAGAGATTGCCACGCGTGGGGATGCTGTAGAGTGGTCTTTCTTAGCGGCCCTTGCCCTGTTCGCTTTGGAAGAAGCGAAAGAAATCGCCCTCCGGCTTCAGGATCAGGGTGGTGTTTTCACCGGGCAGTGCGGTGCGGTAAGCTTCCATGGTGCGGTAGAAGGCATAGAATTCCGGATCGCGTTTGAAAGCATCGGCGTAGATTTTAATCGCCTGTTCGTCACCCTGACCGCGCAGGATCTGGGCTTCACGTTCGGCATCGGCCAGCAAAACGGTGCGTTCCCGGTCGGCTTTGGAGCGCACTTCCTGTGCAATCTCCTGACCTTGGGCGCGGAATTCGGCGGCTTCGCGTTCACGTTCGGTGCGCATACGGGCGAAAATCGCCTGGCTGGTCTGGTCGGGCAAATCGGCACGGCCAATGCGCACGTCCACAATTTCAATGCCCAGACGTTCAACCGCGGCGTTCACCTGGCGGCGGATGTTGTGCATCAGGGCGCCGCGTTTGTCGGACAGGATATCCGTCATCGTGGTGTTACCAAGCGTGGAGCGCATGGTGGAGCTGATGATGTTGCTGACGCGGGAATTCGCCTGATCTGTCGTTTGCAGCGATTTGTAAAACGCCAGCATGTCCGTGATGCGGTAACGGGCAAAAGTATCCACGACCACGCGTTTGCGGTCGGCAAGGATGACTTCTTCCGGCACGGCGTCCACGTCGAGCGCGCGTTTTTCAAAAGCCAGTACCTGCTGGATAACCGGAATTTTGAATTTCAAACCGGGGTCGGTATGCAGGCTGACGGGGTCGCCGAATTGCATCACAATCGTTTGCTGGTGTTCGGGGACGATGAATACCGACTGGCTGAGGCCAAACAGCGCCAGCAGCAGGATAACCAGAAATACGGTGGGGGTCTTGGTCATGATAATTTTCTCCCTGCGTGTCTGTTATTGGCGCGGCGCGGCGGTATTGCGGCCACCGTCAAGCTGCATATAGGGCAGCACCGGCACGCCTTTGTCGTCACCGACAATGATCTTGCGGCTCTTGCTCAGGATTTCCTGCATGGTTTCGATATACAGGCGTTTTTGCGTGACGTCTTTGGACTGCGCATAGGCTTTGTAGATGGACAGGAAACGTTCCGCATCACCGGTTGCGCGGCTGGTCACGGATTCTTTGTAAGCTTCGCCGTCTTGCAGCAGTTTCTGCGCTTCACCACGCGCGCGGGGCACGATGTCGTTGCGGTAGGTTTCGGCTTCGTTACGCAGGCGCTCGCGGTCGGCACGGGCGCGCTGGACATCGTTGAACGCATCCACAACCTGCTGCGGCGGGTCAACCTGCAACAGCTGGACGTTGTTGATGACAATGCCGGCTTCGTATTCATCCAGAATGCGCTGCATCAGTTCCTTGGTCTGCACTTCGATCTCGCCGCGGGCTTCGGTCAGCGCACGCTGGATTTGCGTGCGGCCCACGATTTCGCGCATGGCGCTTTCGGCGACTTTTTTCAATGTTGCTTCGGGGGCGACCAGTTTGAACAAATAATTGCCTGCATCGCTGACGCGCCACAGAACAACGAATTTGATGTCGATGATGTTTTCGTCACCGGTCAGCATCAGGCTTTCCTGCGCCACGCCGACGCGGTTGTCGCCGCGGAAACCGACTTCTATACGGCGGTCAAAAGCCACGTCGAGCTTGACGGCGCTCTGGATCGGCCAGGGCAGGCGATAGCCAAGGCCGGGTTCGCCACGGGTGGATGTCCATTTGCCGAATGTCAGCAAGACGGCGTTTTCGCCGGGGTTGACGCGGTAAAAACCGCTCGACAGCCAAAACAGGATCAATACAATTAATCCCATCATGACCGCGCGGTGCGGAGGCATACCGGCCGCACCGCCGCCGCTGCCGCGTCTGCCGCCGCCACGGAAACGTTCCTGCGCCTGACGCAGCATGTTTTCAATATCGGGGCCGCCGTTATTGCCGCCGCCGCCATTGCCGCGGTTGCCGCCACCACCGGGGCGTTGCCCCCAAGGGTTGCCACCACCGCCAGAGCCCCAAGGGCCGTTGTTGTTCAAAATCGTGCCGTCCTGTTCGGGCGTCGCGTTCTCGGAGGTCATGGCATGTTCCTTAATCTGGTCCACATGGGTTGGTTGGCAGGTATTTCTGCTTTTGCGTAAATGCTAAAAATGATTATGAAATACCTGTTTATTTCATTTTTTCCACTATATGATGCAGGCGGCTAAACGCAAGATATTTAGGTTCTACAGATATGTCACACGTCGAAAAAAACAAGGTAATAGAGGCACTGGCCGCGGTGCTTGACCCCGCGCTCGGCCG
>JAVEWI010000215.1:0-3900 GCA_034004625.1 Bdellovibrionales bacterium | reverse complement strand
AGGTCAAAGCCCATGCCTTAAAAGGCATCGCGGTTAAAAGGAGCAAGGCAAAAAAAGTAGAATAAAAAAACTTCATGAACTTCTTACCACGTCTGCGACACATAAACTTTATGCAGGATTCTGCATCTTGCTGTCCGGAATGCGGTCGGGCAGCAGGACGGTTGCGATGGTGCCAACGTCCACTTCGCTGTCGATGTCCAGCGTGCCGCCGTGCAATTCGATCAGGTCTTTGGTGATGGCAAGGCCAAGGCCGGTGCCTTCGTGGTTGCGGGTGAATTCGGAACTGACCTGTTCAAACGGCAATGTCACCACGTCCAGTTTATCCTTGGGGATACCAATGCCGGTATCGCTGACCACAATCGCAACGCCGCCCAATTCGCGGAAGCAGCGGATATCGACCGTGCCGCCGGCTTCGGTAAATTTCACGGCATTCGACATCAGGTTCAACAAGACCTGCATAATCGCGCGGCGGTCGGCCATGATCTGGATATCGTCGGGGATGTCATCAGACACCAGACGCACCTGCGATTCATGCGCGCGCCCCTCCACCATATGGATGGCAAGGCGGATGATTTTGCCGACGTTTAATTCTTCGACATACAGTTCATATTTACCCACTTCGATTTTCGACATGTCGAGGATGTCGTTAATCAAATCGAGCAAATGTTCGCCCGATTGGCGGATGCCGCCCACGTATTCCAGATACCGCGCATTGCCCACGGGGCCCAGCAATTGCCGCTGGATCATTTCAGAAAAGCCGATAATGGCGTTGAGCGGCGTGCGCAGCTCGTGGCTCATATTCGCAAGGAAGCGGGTTTTGGACGCATAGGCGCTTTCCGCCGCTTCCTTTGCTTCGCGCAATGCTTTTTCATGCCGCGTGCGGTCTGTAATATCCTGCATAATGCCGAACAGCGCTTCTTTTTCGCCCGTGCGCGGGTTGATTTTGCAGCGCCCTTCGCAGCGGACATAGCGCAGCTCTCCGCCCGGGCGGCGCACGGCGAATTCCATTTCGTAGTCGCGCTTGCGGATCATGGCACGCATAAAAATGCGGTAAACACGACCCAGATCACGCTTCAGCAACATGGCGCTGACATTGCCGATGCTGGCCGTGAAATTACCTTTTTCCACGCCGAAGATTGTATAAATCTGGTCCGACCATTCCATGACGCTGCGCACATCGACTTCCTGCGTGGCATCCAGATACCAATGCCCCATGCTGCCGATTTTTTGTGCTTCGGACAATTGCTGTTCGCGGCGCTGCAGAGCGACTTCATGCTGTTTGATATCCGTCACATCACGGCCGACAATGTAAATATATTCGCCCGTAACCTTGTGCACCCATTCCACCCAGCGGAACGTACTGTCTTTGCAGCGCACGCGGCATTCAAAATCAATCCTCACTTCTTCGCCTTCGGGCGCGTGGATGACTTTTTGCATCAGGGTCAGGATATGGTCGCGTTCATCGGCGTGAATCAAATCCACGAAAGGAAACATTTTCAATTCGGCATCCGTATAACCAATCACACGGTTAAACGCCGGATTGACGCGCACAAAAGACATGTCGCGGCGGTAAACGCCCAGCAAGTCGGATGTGAGGTTGAGGAAATGGCGCAGTTCGCTGTCTGTATTCGAAATATAATCCAGATCAGGTTTTTCTTCGGTCAGGGCTTCGGCTTTTTGCCGGTTCTCGCTGATGAACTGCGCGAATTCGCGCGCGGCGGCGCCGAAATCATTCTGCTTTTGTTTTTGCAATTTGCCTTCAGGGTCGAGCCAGACAACGGTATAGGGCGTCTCCGCGCCCACATCGACCGTATCGATGCGCACGCTCATCACCACGGGGTCGCGGTGTTGGCGCAATAACACGGCTTCGTAAAACCCGCTGACTGCTTTGTCTTCGCCCGCAGGCGTCATGATGTCGAGAATGGAAGATAAATTTCGGCCGCGCAAAATATTGGCGTTCTGGCCGAGCGCCCAGCCAAGGGCGGGCGACACAAACAACAACTGCCCCGTGCCATCGACGACGCAGCGCATCATGTCGTGGCTTTGTTCCGGCTGTATCATACGGCGTTTTTGCGTCATGTCCCCGCGCGGCAAAACCGCACCCCTTGAACGTTCAATCCGCTTGTCTCTGTTCTTTTCACAGTAATCCAAAAACGGGGCAAAGGACAAGCGGACGATTCGCAGGCCCCCTGTGGCCTGCCTCATCCGCCTCCTGCCGCCCGTCCCCGTTTTTCGCAATATTTTATATATATTATGAATATTAACGGGGTGTTTTTGCCCGCTGCATATCTTGACGCTGGGTATCTTTATGTATACAAATGAGCCTGTTCACGAAACTTTATATTACCTAATGGCCGCCCGCTGAAAGGATACACATGTTTCCCCAGATTAAACTTGCGCTTGTTTTCGCCAACCTTGCCCGCAAACACGGCCCCAAAGTCATGCATTCCAACAATGTTGATTTGCTGACCAAAGACCTGAGCAACGCGCTGGTGGAACAAAAAAACATCCTGTCTTCGCCGCGCAAGGGCACCATCATGACGGCATACGAAGTTTTGCCCGTGATTGCCGAGGTGAAAATCCTGACCGTTGCGGTTGCCAAGAAAATGGAAATCGACACCAAGGGCAAAAGCGATATCGCCATTCTGGAAGAAATCATCCAGAAATCCGAAGAACGCAACGGCGGCAAATATGCCAAAGGCATTCAAGACACATTGGAATGGACGCGCGCATTGGTATCGCATCCGGATTTCCAGGACATTTTGAAAATGGAAATGACCCAGATCGAAAAACCGGGCAGCCTGAAGGAAGTCACCAAATTCATCGCTCAGATCGCCAGCCGTTCGCAGGATGAAATCACCCGCATAAACGAGTTTTTGAAATACGCGAAAGAGCTGGAAGTACCGCCTGCGCCGAAAGCAGAGCCGAAAGCCGCAGAACCGAAACCCGCAGCGCCGAAAAAAGACGGCCCCAAGCCGCCCAAAGCGTAAATAATCACACTATCCCATAAAAACGCCCCGTGTCTTTACGGCCGGGGCGTTTTTATATGTGGCAGCAAGATTTGCATTTTTACGTGCGCGGTTTTACGCCGGCTAATCCTTGCAAAAACGCAGGCATGCCGCTCGGGCGCGGGGCGGCGGCGGGCAAATCATGCGGCACATAGGCCGCGAAATCGGCAGGGCGGATAACGGGAATACTATGCCCAATCCCCTTGAGCGTTTTAACAATCAACAAATCGCTATCGCCGCTAATCACCATATCCGCACGCGCGGTGACGGCCAGATCGAGAAATTTGTTATCGGCAGGATCGCGGCTTAAAAACACGGATGGCAGAACGGTTACCTCTGTCATCTCCCGCTTGCACAGCGCATAAAAAGCACGGCATGCCAGTGCGCCACGTTTTTGCAACAACCATTCACTGGATAATTTGGCAGATAGCTCCGCCAATGTATCCTTGCTGCATAAAACTTCTGCCTGTTTCAGGATATCGCACAGATGCCGCGCGGCGCCGCCCTGCGGCACGGCCAAAGCCGAGAGAAATACATTCGTATCCACAACAGCCAAAAGCTTTCCTTCATCCGTTTGCGGGGTCATTGCGGCGCCTCCTCGTCGTTATCCATACTGGCGATCAGCGCGGCAACTTCTTCTTCGGTCAAAGGCGGGCCCTTTTCATCGGCGGCAACAGCCGCGAAAAAATCCGCCCAGATCGTATCGGGGATACCGTCCGCGGAAAAGGCCTTGTCAAAAAACGCCTGCCATTCCGGTGTCAAAGAGCCTTGCGCTTCGAACTGCTGGCGCAAATCGCGCATCTCTTCCAGAAATGCGGCGTCTTTTTGCGTTTGGTCCCGCAAAAACTGCACCCCCAAAGGGGGCTGCCGCCCGTCACTCTTCCGGTCGCTC
>JAVEWI010000214.1:0-3912 GCA_034004625.1 Bdellovibrionales bacterium | reverse complement strand
TCGGGCGCTTCGCTCGGCGACATCCTCGGCGCTGCTCTGAAACAGAAAGGCGCGAAGAAAGACGGCGAATAATATTCACCGCACTTTCCGAACGAACAAATCCCCCGAAGGCAACTTCGGGGGTTTTTGTTTTTTAAGCGCAGGCTTATTTATATTAAAGTTGACAGAAAACCACCACCCGCCATAATCCGGATCATTCCTTTTTTACGTATCAATATCGCCGCATAAAACGGCAGGAGCCAGAGCCATGAAAAACAATACCCAAACCATGACACGTGAACAGGCCGTTGCGGCGCTTGATGTTCATTATGCCCCGACCCTTGGCCATCTGGACACATCTGCCCTGCTGGCGCCCAAGCCGCATTAGCAAAGGAACAAACCGCAGGCAAAGACGCGCCAAAACCCGTCACCGCCGCCGCCGCCAAAGCCGCCGCGACAGCGCAGGCGATTGACGCCGCGCTGGAGGCGGGATTTACCTTTGACCTGCGCCCGCTCAAAGAAACGCTGACCCTGCCCGCACAGATTTTGAACGCCGGACAAACCGTCTATGTGCTGAGCCATACAGACAGCACGCCGCAGTTGAAACAGGAGAACATTGTTTCCCGCGATGTCACGCCGGCGTTTTTCGGCGGTCTTTCGGCACAATTCAGCTATGCCGTCACAACGGACGGCAAGGCGCCTCATGTTTCCGCACAAAAAGACGAAACGCGCGTCTTTGCCACCGCAGGCCGCGACCATAATCACGCCGGCCTCGCCGCCACAGGCAAGAACATGCTGGTTTTCAACAGCATCGCCGCCGCCCACGAAGCCCTGCGCGATATCGTCAGTGAAAAACTGGACAAGTCCGACGCAGAACGCGCCGCCTTGGCACAAAGCCTGCGCGCCCAAGGGCTCACCCGCAAAACAAAACCCAGCCACCCGTAAAAAACACACATAAACAAAAACCCCCGAAGCATTTTCGGGGGTTTTTGTTTGCGCCTCAATTTATCCTTATGCCTTTATTCCCACACCATCAAGCTTTTGCCGTTTTCGTTCAGCCAGCGGCGGGATGTTTTGGCATCTGTGGTGAGGCTGGCGCAAAGACGCCAGAACGCGGGACTATGGTTCATTTGCACGCGGTGGGCGACTTCGTGCGCGACCAGATAATCCATGACGTCATAGGGCGCAAAAACAATGCGCCACGAATACATCAATTTCCCGTCCGGCCCGCAACTGCCCCAGCGTGTTTGCGGATCGCGCAGGCGCACCGGCGCGGGACCAAGACCCAGCCCTGCCGCTTTTTCATGTGACAATGCCGTTAAATGCCGCAGGGCTTCGGATTTAATAAAATCGCGCACGCGGCGGTGGATATGTTCCGCCCCGCCATGCACCACGATTTTATTATCTTCGATACGCGTCAAGCCGCGGCCGGTGCGGTGCTCAATGATATAAACCTGCCCCGCGACAGATACGCAGGCGCCTGCATCAAACCGGCGGCGGGCGGGTAATTTTTGGCGGTGTTTTTCAACCCAGTCCATGTTTTCGAGCACGAATTTTTCAGCCGCCCGCAACGACCCGCGGCGCGGCCATGTCAAAACGACATCACCCCGTTTCGCATCCACGCGCAAAGAAAGACGCCGCGCGCGGTTGTTGGGCACGACGCGCACACCGTGAATATCGACCGGGGGAACAGTAGCGCCTGCAGATTTAAGAAGTTTTTTCAGCATCACGCGCCGCCAATAAACGGTTCAGCGCATCAATATAGGCGCGCACCGAAGACACAATCACATCGGGGTCAATCCCGATGCCGTTATAACTATGCCCCTGTCCGGCAAGGCGCACGTTGACCTCGCCTTTTGCATCCGACCCGTGGGTCAGGGCTTTTAATTCGTAATGCGTCAAAACAACATCATCATGCGGCACCAAAATACGCATGGCTTTGAAACAGGCATCGACAGGGCCCTTGCCTACTGCGCGCGCGCGCGTGCGTACATTGTCCATTTCGATTTCAAGCTCGGCCTCTTGCGGGCCGAAAGATCCTGATTTCACGCCCATGCCGATAAATACAATACGCTCCGGCGGCAGGCCTTCGGTTGCGGTGACAAGCACGCGCAGGTCATCATCGCTAACCTTGCGCCGGCGGGCGGCAAATTCCTGAAACCGCGCATAGGCACTGTCCACGGCGCGGTCATCCAGTTCGTATCCCAGACTGCGCAATTTGGCGCGGAAAAAACTGCGGCCGGAATATTTACCCAAAACCAGGTCGGATTTATCGCGGCCAACCGATTCCGGCGTCATAACATCATAGGCGCGGCCATCCAGATGCAAACCGGTTTCCTGCGAAAACACATTCAGGCCGATCACAGGTTTGCTGGGCTGTACGGCAAAGCCTGTCAAATCGCACAGTAGCTTTGCCGCAGGCACCAGTTGTTCTGTCACCACGGCGGTTTCATAGGCAAGCTTGTCCTGCCGCGTGCGGGCAGACATGACGATTTCTTCAAGCGCCGCATGGCCCGCCCGCGCGCCAATGCCGCCCAATGTCACCATCACCTGCCGCGCGCCCGCATCCAGCGCCGCAAGGCTATTGGCAAGGGCAAGCCCCAGATCATTCGGGCAATCCACCGCCAAAACGGCGCGGTCCATATCGGGCACCCGCGATTTCAACATATGCACCAAACCCGCCATTTCGGCAGGCACGCCGTATCCTACGCTATCCGCAAGGTTAATGGTGGCGGCGCCGGCGCGAATGGCGGTTTCCACCGCGCGGCATAAAAATTCCGGATCGGCGCGGGTGGCGTCTTCCGCCGTCCACTGCACGTCTTCGGCATGGGCGCGTGCGGCGGTGACACCGTTTCGGATCACATCCAGCGTTTCATCTGTATTCATACGCAGGCGGTGCATCATGTGATGCGGCGATACGGCGGTAAAAACATTCAACCGCACATTGGGCACGCGGCGTGATATTTGCGCGGCAGCCATGATGTCTTCGGGACGCGTGCGGCACAAAATGGCAATTTTCGCACTGCGCACCACGCGGGCAATCTGGCGCATATTGGCGATACTGGCGTCATCATCCGGCATGCCGGCTTCGATAATATCCACGCCCATTTTGTCGAGCATTTCGGCCAGGCGCAATTTGTCTTCGGCACGCATGCTGTGCCCCGGCGCGTGGTCACCGGCGAAAAGAGTGCTGTCGTAAAGCCAGATACGATCGGTCATGAATGCGGGTTAATCCAGTTTGCGCGCGGCATCGGGCAGCATGACGGGAATGCCCCCGCGAATGGGAAAAGCGAGACCCGCCTGACGGCTGATCAATTCCTGTTTTTCAGCATCGTAATCCAGCGGTGCCTTGGTCAGCGGGCAGACCAGGATTTCGAGCAGCTTCGGATCGGCTTTTTTAATATCGGCAGGCATGGCGGTCTTTCACAAACAACGTGATATAAAAATCAATGGCAGGTGTCTTTGTTGCATCCCGTGCCGCATTCCTGCCGCACGGCGGATTCCAACAGGCCATGCAGCACGCGCGCGCGGTCAGCCAAGGTAGCCGCTTCGAGCAATGCCTGTTTTTCTGCTGCTTCGAACGGGCAGACAACGCTGAGTGTGGCCACAAGCCTTTCGCAACCGATCTGGCGTATCTGTTCCCATTGGTCGCAGGACATACCCATTTTTTTGAAATAGGCATGCAGCGTATTCACCATGGTTTCGCGGCAAATATCGGTAACGGTATCGGGCTCAAAATCCTGCCGGTAGGATTCCCAATCGGGACGCCCCATCAAAAACCCGCCTGCGGCCTGCACCGGCGCGGCAGGCATTTTAAACCGCGCCACACCCTTGAGCGTAATCAGATACCGGCCATCGTCCGTTTCGCTAAAAGAGATAATACGTCCCGCGCAACCTGTCTGGCACAAAGGCTGGGATGTTTTTTCATCCTGC
>JAVEWI010000213.1:0-3930 GCA_034004625.1 Bdellovibrionales bacterium | reverse complement strand
TCAAGGCTGCCAAAGATTTCATGCGCACCCTGATGCCCAGCCACGCCGACCGCGTGCATGAATATAAAAACGGCGATATCCCGCTGTTTTTCCGTTATCAGGTTGAAAAGCAGATTGACGAAATCCACAACCCGACCGTTCACCTGAAATCGGGCGGATACATCGTCATCAATCCGACAGAGGCACTGGTTTCCATCGACGTGAACTCCGGCCGCGCGACCAAAGGCCGCCACATCGAAGAAACCGCCATGAAAACCAACATGGAAGCCGCAGAAGAAATCGCGCGTCAATTGCGCCTGCGTGACCAGGGCGGGCTTGTCGTTATCGACTTTATCGACATGGAAGACCGCCGCAACAACCGTCTGGTGGAGCGCAAGTTGCGCGATGCCATGGCGGGTGACCGTGCACGCATCCAGCTGGGCCGTATTTCCGCTTTCGGCCTTTTGGAGCTTTCCCGCCAGCGTTTGCACCCGTCTTTGGTCGAAACCAATTTCGAGGTTTGCAAACATTGCAGCGGCGTGGGCGTTGTCCGCACCGTGGAAACCACCGCCGTGATGATCCTGCGCGCGATCGAGGAAGAAGCCCTGCGCGGCAAGGTATCCGAACTGCGCGTCAGCGTTCCAACCGAAGTGGCGCTCTATATCTTCAACCATAAGCGCGAAATGATTTCGAGCCTGGAGCAGCGCTATAACATGCGCGTGTTCATCCACGCGGATGACAAATTGCTGAAGCCCGATTTCAATATCGATGCCGTACGCGGCGGCGGCGACCGCCGTCCGGGCCGCCCTGTGGCTTTGGCGCCGGTCAAGTCGGTGGACATGTCCGACCTGCCCGATATTGATCCCGAAGACATCACGGATGATACGCCCATGGCGGAAGAAGCCCGTGAAGACGAAGACCGCGGCAACCGCGAATTCCGTGGCGAACGCAGCGAACGCGGAGAGCGTGAAGAACGCGGCGACCGCAATGGCCGCCGCCGTGGCCGCCGCGGCGGTCGTGGCCGCGACCGTGATGACCGTGGCAACCGCGAAGATCGCGGCCCGCGTGAAGCCCGCGAACAACGCAGCCCCCGTCCGGAACAAGCCGCACCGCAGGTATCCGCAGCCGAAGGCGGCGACAACGCCCCTTCCGATGCCGCGCAGCAAGCGCCGCGCAACCCCGACGAAACCGGTGAAAACGGAGGCGAGCAACGCGAACGCCGCAACCGTCGCCGCCGTGGCCGTCGTGGTGGCCGTGGCCGCGACCGCGAAGACCGCGGCCCGCGCGAAGCCCGTGACGGTGGCGACAATGCCCCCGCGCAAGGGGACAACGGCAATAAATCCGAAGCCAATAACAACAGCGCCCCGCGTGCGCCCCGCGAACCGCGGGAACCACGCGAACCCGCCGCCCGCGCGCAGCAGGATGCACCGCAAATTTTGCCGGTGCGCGAACCCGCCGCCGCCAGCGGTGACGGTGCAGGCAAAGATCAGCGCAAAGGCTGGTGGAAACGCCTGACTGAATAAACGCAAATCTGATAACAACAAAAAACCGGCGGTTATTCCGCCGGTTTTTTTGTGTCTGTATTTATAAAAAGCCGTCCTTGCAAAACCTGCAAGATCAGGCAGGCTCGTCCGGATACTGATGCGTGGCAATTTTGCTCGCCCCCGTATGCCCCAGCGGCAGGCGGCAGGTCACGGTCGTGCCCACGCCTTCACGGCTTTCAATCCGCACGTCGCCGCCATGCAGCTCGACAATGCTTTTGACCAGTGAAAGGCCAAGCCCCGCGCCGCCGCGGCGATGCGCCTTGCGGCTACGAATACGTTCAAACGGCGTGAAGACATGCTGCAAATCACCCGCAGGGATTCCCATGCCGGTATCACGTACGCTGATGTCCACAAAATCGCCCTGCACCATGGCGGCAACAGTCAAAAGCCCGCCATTGGGGCTATAATTAATCGCATTGCTGATCAGGTTCAGCAAAACCTGTTTCATGCGGCGCTCATCCGCGAAAATCACGGTATCTTCGGGACATTGCACGAACATTTCGATTTTCTGTTTGCGCGCCCATTCCTGCGTCAGATGCGCGACCTGTTCGATCAGCACACGCAGCTTTACATCCGCCGGATAAAGCTTCAGGTAACCGGCTTCGATAGTAGAAAGGTCAAGGATGTCATTCACCAATGACACCAGACGCTGCCCCGCCTCGATCATATTCGCCGTATATTCCAGCTGGCGTTCATTCAGCGCGCCGAAATACTGGTGATGCAGCATTTCGGTGAAGCCCATAATGGCATTGAGCGGCGTACGGAGTTGATAGGATACGTTGGCAAGAAAATCTGTTTTCAAGCGCTCCGCTTCTTCGAGCGCGGAGTTCTTTTCCATCAAAGCCTGTTCGACTTTCACCGTATCGGTAATGTCAAACCATGCATTCAGGATATTGCCGTCAGGCAGCGGCACGATTGAATATTCCAGCACGCTGCCATCGGCGCGGTTGATGCGGCCCTTGCGCGCTTCACGTTCCAGCGCGTTTGACAGCAGCAGATTGCGCATATCAGGCCACGCGGCAGTCGGAAAAAAAGAACTGAGCCCGTCCAGCACATGGGTAATATGCGGCTCTTCCCCCAGCGTTTTTTCCTCGATATCCCACATGCGGATGAAAGCTTCGTTATAAAGTCGCAAACGCCCGTCTTCACCAAAAACGGAAATCCCCTCTACCAGATTGTCGAGCGTTTCGCGCTGTACCGCCATCAGGGTATTATAGGATGTTTCCAGCTGCAGGCGGCTGGTGACATCCTCCATCGTAATCAAAAGTCCGCCCATGGGACGCGGCACGCAAATCAGGCGCACAACCGTGCCGTCGGGCCAATATTGCATTTCTTCGTAAGGTTCAAGCAACGACGTAAAGCGGTTGACCCATTGCTGTTTAAACTGTTTGTAATCCGCCTGTTCGGGCAATTTGCGGTATTCGCGCAGCTTTTCAATCAGCTCGCCTACCTTGGGTTTTGTATCCAGCCAATGGCCCGGCAGGCTGGTCAATTGCTCGTAAGACGAATTGTAAAAATCAAGCCGCATATCCGCATCGAACATCACGATACCGGTGCGCAGCTGTTCCAGCGTTTCGCGCTGGGATTGCGTCAGGCGCCCATAAGACGTTTCCCACTCTTCTTCCTTGGTCACGTCAATCGCAATGCCGATCATGCGCTTGTCCTGCGGCATCGGGATCTCGATAAGTTCGTACAGCCTGCGCTGGCCCTCCACAATCATATGCCCGCGCATGGATTGCGGCGCCAGTTTGGCCATGGCCCGCTGCGCGAGTACACGCTGCGTCACGTCACTGCGCGCGGCGCCGGTCAGGGGTAATTCTTTTTGGTCGGCAACCGCGCCCGCCGCGGTATCGTCCAGCACGCGGGCATACATTTTATTGCACCAGGTCAGGTCAAGCGCGTGGTTACGCATCCAGACCGGATAGGGCAGCGCGTTGAAACTGGCGCGCAAATCCGCCTCGCGCTTTTCGACCTTGCCCATGGCTTCGACGCTTTTCATGGCGGCGGAGGCAAAATCGCTGATATCCATCACCCAGATAACCGAAAAAACCTGCCGCCCGTTTTGCACCAGACCGCGTTTGCCAAAAACTTTCAGCGCCGTTTTTCCGGCACGGCTATACATGCCGATTTCGAAATGTTCGCCATATTGCTGCAAACGGTCGTAAAGCCCTTCGAGCGCGGCGGCATCGCCGGGGGCCAGCCCTGCCTGAATATCCGCGAGGCTTTCGACTTTTTCAACGCCCAGCAAGGCACAGAAACCGGCCGACATGGCCTGCACCCCGTCCTGATCCCATCCGCAATAATCGAGAGGGACCGCGCGGGAGAAAGCTTCCAGCCTGTCATATTGACGGGTCAGGCGGCGGCGGTCGCGGCGCGCAGGCACCAGCGCATCGAGCAGGCGCGCGCC
>JAVEWI010000212.1:0-3983 GCA_034004625.1 Bdellovibrionales bacterium | reverse complement strand
GGACGGCGAAGGCTCCAAAGTGGCTCTCGTTTACGGCCAGATGAACGAACCGCCCGGCGCGCGTGCGCGTGTGGCTCTGTCTGGTCTGACGCAGGCGGAATACTTCCGCGATCAGGAAGGTCAGGACGTTCTGTTCTTCGTTGATAACATTTTCCGTTTTACCCAGGCGGGTGCAGAGGTTTCGGCGCTTTTGGGCCGTATTCCTTCCGCTGTGGGTTACCAGCCGACGTTGTCCACCGAAATGGGTACGCTGCAAGAACGCATTACATCGACGAACAAAGGTTCCATTACCTCGGTTCAGGCGATTTACGTTCCTGCGGATGACTTGACTGATCCGGCTCCGGCGACGTCCTTCTCCCACCTTGACGCAACCACCGTTCTGTCGCGCCAGATTGCCGAAATGGCGATCTTCCCCGCGGTTGACCCGCTGGATTCCACGTCCCGTATTCTGGACCCCCGCGTGATTGGCGAAGATCACTATGCTGTCGCCCGTTCGGTTCAGAAAACCCTGCAAAGCTACAAAGCGCTGCAAGACATCATCGCCATTCTGGGGATGGATGAATTGTCCGAAGAAGACAAACTCACTGTTGCCCGCGCGCGTAAAATCCAGCGTTTCCTGTCCCAGCCTTTCCACGTTGCGGAAGTCTTCACGGGTACGCCGGGTGTATTCGTTTCGCTCGAAGATACCATCAAGGGCTTCAAAGGCATTGTGAACGGCGATTACGACCACCTGCCGGAAGCGGCTTTCTACATGGTCGGTACGATCGAAGAAGCAGTGGAAAAAGCCAAAAAAATGGCAAAAGCTGCCGCTTAATCTAACCGCCACCACAAGGAATACCGGATATGGCCGAAAAGCTGACCGACAAAACCTTCCAGTTTGAACTGGTATCGCCGGAGCGCATTCTTGCTTCCGAAGAAGCCAGCATGGTGATTGTGCCGGCTGGCGAGGGCGATATCGGCGTTCTGGCTGATCACGCGCCGCTGCTCTCTTCGCTGCGCCCCGGCGTGGTGACTGTAACGTCGCCTTCGGGTGAAGTGACGCGTATTTTCGTGTCCGGCGGTTTTGTGGACGTGACGGGCGATCTTTGCGCCGTTCTGGCCGAAGAAGCCGTGAACGTCAGCAGCCTTGACCGTGATACGCTGAACCAGAAACTGAAAGACCTCGAAGATGACCTCGGCTTTGCCAAGGATGATCTGGTGAAGGCTTCTTCTGTTCAAAAAAATATCGACATCGTGCAGGCGAAACTGGCTGCTTTGGCCGCCTGATTTTCTGCAAGCTGATGATAAAAAAACCGCCGGTTGATCCGGCGGTTTTTTTGTTTTCCGGCCTGCGTGGCTGTGCGGCATTTTTTGACCGTACAGCTGGAGTAATAAAAAGCCTGTATTCATAAAGGCTTGGCTTCTTTGCGGGCGGGGGTTGCCGCTGCGGCTGAAACCCGCCATATTATTTGCGCGTATTATTCGCATCGTATTTCAGGAGTAAAAGCAATGTCTACACCCGCCCAAACCGCCGCTGCGCTTAAATTGAAAGATCCATCTTTGTTGCGCGATCTGGCCTATGTTAACGGGGCATGGCTGGGCGCAGATAACGGCGCGCAGGTGTCTGTGACCAATCCCGCGACCGGCGAAGTGCTGGGTGCGGTGCCCAATATGGGGGCGGCTGAAACCCGCCGTGCGATTGATGCGGCGAACAAGGCTTTTCCCGCATGGCGCGATACGCTGGCCGCTGACCGCGCCAAAATCCTGCGCCGCTGGGCGGATTTGCAGACGGAAAACCTGGATGACCTTTGCCGTATCCTGACGGCGGAGCAGGGCAAGCCGCTCGCACAAGCCAAGGCGGAAATTCAAAGCGGTATTGGATACGTTGAATGGATGGCCGAAGAATGCCGCCGCGTTTATGGCGATATTATTCCCACGCATAACACGACGCACCGTTTGATGACGCTGAAACAGCCGGTGGGCGTTTCGGCCATGATTACGCCGTGGAATTTTCCGTCTTCCATGATTACGCGCAAAACCGGCCCTGCGCTGGCCGCGGGTTGCACGGTTGTGATCAAACCGTCCGAATTGACGCCGTTTTCCGCGCTGGCGCTGGCGGTATTGGCGGAACGTGCGGGTATTCCAGCGGGCGTGTTCAACATCGTACTGGGCGATGCGCCGCCGATTGGCAAGGAAATGACGGAAAATAAAACCGTGCGCAAAATCGGATTTACCGGCTCTACCGCCGTGGGCAAAATCCTGATGGCGCAGGCGGCGGGGACGGTGAAAAAAGTTTCGCTGGAGCTGGGCGGTAATGCGCCGTTTATTGTGTTTGACGATGCAGATATCGATGCCGCGGTTACAGGCGCGATTGCGTCCAAATTCCGCAACAGCGGGCAGACATGCGTATGCGCCAACCGCGTTTTTGTGCAGGATGGTATTTACGACGCCTTTGTCGAAAAATTCACGGCGGCGGTTGCGGCAATGAAAGTCGGCAATGGCATCGAGGACGGTGTGGAGCAAGGTCCGCTGATCAATCTCAAAGGCGTTGAAAAAGTCGAGCAGCATTTGCAAGACGCCGCAGCAAAAGGCGGCAAGGTCACAACGGGCGGCAAGCGCCATGCGCTGGGCCATTCATTCTTTGAACCCACCGTGATTGCCGAGGCAACGCCGGACATGGCGTGTTTCCGCGAAGAAACTTTTGGCCCGCTGGCGCCTGTATTCCGGTTCAAAACCGATGCGGATGTGATTGGCATGGCGAATGATACGGAATACGGCCTGGCTGCATACTTCTATACCGCCAACATCAGCCGCGCCTGGCGTGTGGCAGAGGCTTTGGAATACGGCATGGTCGGCGTGAACAGCGTGGCGATTGTTGCGCCGCAAGCCCCCTTTGGCGGCTGGAAACAGTCCGGCATAGGGCATGAAGGTTCCAAATACGGCATAGAAGATTATCTGGAGCTGAAACTGGTGGCTTTGGGCGGGGTATAACGTTACGTAAACACTTATTTCGCTTTTTTTCATGCATCGTTTACCTGATCCCGTTACACTGACAAAGGGTTTTCAGGGATGATGCATGCGTCTGCACCGTAAGATATTAAAAATTATGCGCGATTTTGCCGAACCTGCGGGTGGCGGGCAAAAAGCCATGGCCAGTGCAGACCATTATGGCGTGACAACCGTGGGCAGCGACGGACGTATCGTGCTGGACGGCGAAGTCGAAGTTTTTGCATCCAAACCTCTCGAAGAATTTGCCAGTTTTGAAACGCGCGCTTTTGATGCGCGGGGAATCAAGGACGGGCGGCCGCTTTTGGCTGTGACCGCAGGGCGCAGCCGGTGCCCCCGTATTTCGGCGGTTGCATCGTATCAGGAAATCAAAAGTCCGCATTTGCTGAAACTGGTCGCGGCGGGCATTGTGGAATGGCCATCGGAAGCCAAACAGATTTATGCTTTTGTTTTTGACAAGCCGCCCGCGCGGCGATTGATGCCAAGCGGCACGGCGCGCACGCTGCGTATCAGTGATGAGCGTATTGTTACGGGTTTGATCCAGCCGATTGTATCTGTGCTGCATGAATTGCAGTCTGTTGATCTGGTGCATGGCGCCATCACGGCGGATAATATTTTTATGGCGGGCGGCGAAGGATCGGAAGTCGCCATTTTGGGTGAATGTCTCAGCAGTGCCCCGTTTTTCAGGCACCCTGCTGTTTTTGAAACGATTGAACGCGCCATGGCACAGCCCAGCGGCCGCGGGCCGGGCACGGTTAAAAATGACCTTTATTCGCTGGGTATTTGCGTGGCGATGGTTTTGCGCGGCGGTAATCCGCTGTCCGGACGTTCCAGCGAAGAAATCATTTCCGCAAAAATCGACAATGGCAGTTATGGCGCTTTGGTCGGCGGTGAACGTTTGCCTGCGCATCTGACGGAATTCCTGCGCGGTGTTTTGCATGATGACGAAGATGACAGATGGGGATTGGACGATGTGGAGAGTTGGCTGGAAGGCCGGC
>JAVEWI010000211.1:0-3988 GCA_034004625.1 Bdellovibrionales bacterium | reverse complement strand
AAATGTACGGCAATCGCGGAATCGGGAATCACGGACTTGACCGCGCGCAGCATGGTGCGCGTTTTAACGGGTGTGCCCGCCCCCACCGTATCGCCCAGAGAAATTTCATAGCAGCCCATATCGTGCAAAGCCGCTGCAACCCGCGCCACGGCTGCCGGTGCAATGTCGCCTTCGTACGGGCAGCCCAGAACACAGGATACATATCCGCGTACGCGCACATTTGCCGCGCGCGCCATTTCCATGACGGGCACGAAACGCGCAAGGCTTTCATCAATGCTGCAATTGATATTCTTCTGGCTGAAGCTTTCGGATGCGGCGGCGAAAACCGCAACCTCATCCACGCCGGCGGCAAGCGCGGCAACCATGCCTTTTTCATTCGGCACCAATGCGGGATAACGAACGCCGTCTTTGCGTTGAATGGCGGCGAAGACTTTATCGCTATCCGCCATTTGCGGCACCCATTTGGGAGATACGAATGCGCCGGCTTCTATGGTTTGCACGCCCGCATCGCTGAGCATATCGATAAAGGCCACTTTGGTTTCAACCGAAACCGGCGCAGCTTCGTTTTGCAAACCGTCACGCGGGCCGACTTCGACAATGCGCACCTGTGCAGGATACATGGGTATCAAGGCCCCCGCTGGTTAAGCTTTTCCACCAGCGTGCGCAAAAGCTCCACTTTGTCTTTGCCGCCGACTTCGTCCCAGTAGAAATTGATCGAGTTACGTGCGACTTCGATTTCCAGCGCATGTTTCTGCCAATGCTTGTCCGCAATCAACAAGTTGATAGCGCCGATTGCCAGATGCGACAGCTCGCCTTTGTCAATTTGCAAAACCCATCCCGGTGTCAGCAACAAAGGCGCGGGAGACGTTTGCACGGGACGCCGAAGCAATTTCCATTCCGCTACGCCCGAAATATGCTCGGGGAAATAATAGCGTCCGCATGCCACGCGTTCCAGCATGCCGGATTTCGCCTCTGCTTCCTTGGCACGCTCAAGAACCGGCATGTCACGTTCGACTTCATCGGTGATGAAGCCCAGCGCCATCGCGGTTTCACGGGTTTTCTGTTTTTCTTTGGCAATCTTTGCCGGTTTCATCGGCCTGTTTTCCGCGCGCTGGCGCAACTTGCCGACCAAAGTCGTATCATCATCCATGGGGGCGCTGGTAGATTCCGTCGGCGGCTGCGGATGCTGGAAACGTTTCAGGAAAAAAGCCAGCACGATAAAAACAATCAGCACAACCGCAGCCAGCACGAAACCGATCAATTCAATCGGCAGTTTTCCGCGCAGGTGTTCGATAACCAGATCGATACCTTCCATGCCTATCCTTACTCCAGTGCTATAAGTTCGCGTTTTTCGTCAACCTGCTCGCCGATATTGGCGTTGATCGCGGTCACTTTGCCGTCTGCCGGCGCCACGACCGTATGTTCCATCTTCATGGCTTCGACAATAACCAGGGGCTGGCCTTTTTTCACGGCATCGCCCAATTGCACACGCACCGCCACAACCTTGCCCGGCATGGGGGCCGTCAAACGGCCCGCGGCATCATCTTCGCCCGCTTCGACATTCAACGGGTCATTGAAAACAATATCGGCATCCATACCGCTATACATGACGGAAAGCTTGTTCCCGTCGCGCAGCACGGCGGCGTGGAATTCCGCATCGCCTACCAATGCGTAAAAGCCAAGGTTTTCACCCGCGGGGGCAAAACGCGTTTCCATTTCCGTACCATCCGGCAAAGTCAGAAGCGGCGCATTTTCGCCCGCAGCCAAAGAAACCGTTACGGCATATTGCCCGCCGCCATCGGTGAAAGAAAGCGTTTCGCAATCCGTACCCGCAATGCGCCAGTTACCGCGCAAGGCCCAGGGCGATGTCGGATCACCCTGCGGTCGCAGTTCTTTCACATTGGCATTCGCCGTTTCGCGCAAATGCAAAACCCCCAGCGTTGCCAGCGCCAGCGTCACCTCATCCGCCGCCGGTTTTTGCGCGGGCAGCAAGGTATCGCGGTGACGTTCGATAAAACGCGTATCCAGATCGGCCGCGGCAAAAGCCGGATGTGCCGCCAGATCGCGCAGGAAATTCAAATTCGTCTTGGGGCCCGCCACATGGGTTTCGGCCAGCGCCAGACAAAGATGCGCAATGGCCTCGTCCCTGTCTTTGCCATGCACGATAATTTTGGCAATCATCGGATCGTAGTGAATGGAAATCACATCCCCCTCGCCAAAGGGCGCTTCGCGCACGCCGGTATCCACGCGCACCGTCTCGCTTTGCTGGGGGAAAGACAGGTATTGAATCTGCCCCGCACCCGGCAGGAAATGATTGGCGGGATCTTCGGCATAAAGACGCACTTCGATCGCATGGCCGTTAATCGCCAGATCCTGCTGGGTAAAGGGCAAATCCTGCCCCTCCGCCACGCTGATTTGCAGGGCGACCAAATCCAGCCCCGTAATCATTTCCGTCACAGGATGTTCCACCTGCAAACGCGTATTCATTTCCATGAAGTAAAAAGAACCATCGGTATCCAGCAAAAATTCAACCGTGCCCGCACCGGCATAGCCAATCGCCTTCGCCGCCGCAACCGCCGCTGCGCCCATTTTAGCGCGCGTATCGGGATGCAGCCCGGGCGCGGGCGCTTCTTCGATTACTTTTTGGTGGCGGCGCTGAATGGAACAATCGCGTTCGAACAAATAAACCGTATTGCCGGATTGATCCGCGAAAACCTGAATTTCAACATGGCGCGGACGTGTCAGGTATTTTTCAATCAATACGTGGTCATCACCGAATGCAGCCTTGGCTTCGCGTTTTGCCGCGCCGAGGGCTTCGCTGAACCCCGCCGCCGTTTCAACCACACGCATGCCTTTGCCGCCGCCGCCTGCCGATGCCTTGATCAGCAGCGGATATCCCATTTTATCGGCTTCGGATTTTAAAAACGCTTCGTCCTGATTATCGCCGTGATATCCGGGCACCAAAGGCACGCCGGCTTTTTCCATCAAAGCCTTCGCTTCGGATTTGCCGCCCATGGCGCGGATGGCCGCAACCGGCGGGCCGATAAAAACCATGCCTGCCGCGGCGACGGCTTCGGCAAAATCCTCGTTCTCCGACAAAAAACCGTAACCGGGGTGAATAGCATCCGCGCCGGCCAGCTTTGCGGCTTCGATGACTTTTGAAATGTCCAGATAGCTTTCGCGCGCTGCGGCTGGCCCGATCAAGACCGTTTCATCTGCCATTTCGACATGCAACGCGGCACTGTCCGCTTCGGAATAAACCGCCACGGTGGCGATTCCGGCTTCGCGGCAGCTGCGCATGATGCGGCAGGCAATTTCTCCACGGTTGGCGACAAGGATTTTTTTGATCGTCACGCGGGCACATCCTTATATAGTATATAAAGCACAGCACGACTATAAAGCCTGCCCCGCCCCATATCAACGCCGATTGCAAGTGCCCCTGCGCCGCTTTTTAAGCCTAAGATTTTGAATAATATCGGCTTTTTTCGTCTATTTTGCTTGATTTAAACCATTTTCCGTTTATTAATGTTTTATGGATAACATAAAGACGGAGAAACGGCCCCTTTGCGCCGCGCGCCCAATTTATGCATATTGATATATATGACGCTGTTTCAAAACGAACGGGAATCGCTGGCCGCCATGAATACGACTGAAAATAACGCCTTTGCGCAGGAAACCGTTGTCGAAGCCATCGAACGGAAATCGCTCTCCGGCACGTTCAACGCCTATGTGCGCGAAACCATCCGCGAAATCCCCGAATTGACCGGCCATTTCGCCATTGTGAATATCGCCGAAGAAAAAGTGCATATGAGCATCGACCCCGCCAAGGCCGGATTCGATAACGCACGCGACCTGCACGATTATCTGGACAACATCATGTCCGCCTATGCGCCTATCCAAACGTCTGTCGCACATTTTGACGGCAAACATAACCTGTCGCTGCTGGTATATAACGGGCCAAAGCATTTGAAGTTGTTTGCTGACCCCG
>JAVEWI010000210.1:0-3991 GCA_034004625.1 Bdellovibrionales bacterium | reverse complement strand
CCGCCCGTGTGCCTGGCGATAAATCCATTTCGCACCGCGCCTTGATGTTTGGCGCACTGGCAAACGGCATCACGGAAATCACCGGCCTTTTGGAAGGTGAAGACGTGATCCATACCGCCGAAGCGCACGAAGCCATGGGCGCCAAAATCACCCGCCCCGCGGGCGCAGGCGGCGTCTGGCATATTACCGGCGTCGGTACGGCCGGATTGCAATCGCCTGCCGGTGAGATTTATCTGGGCAATAGCGGCACTTCCACACGCCTGCTGATGGGTCTGGTGGGCGGCTACAACATCAGCGCCACGTTTACGGGCGACGCATCGCTCAGCAAACGCCCCATGGCACGCGTCAGCAAACCGCTGGAACAAATGGGCGTCAAAATTACCGCGACCGATGGCGGCAAATTACCGCTGACCGTTCAGGGCGCGGAAACACTGCGCGAAATCACCTATACTTTGCCTGTTGCATCGGCACAGGTGAAATCCGCCATTATTCTGGCGGCGCTGTCGTGCAAAGGCAAAAGCACGGTGACAGAGCCGGAGCCCACGCGCGACCACAGCGAACGCATGCTGCGGTTTTTCGGCGCGGATATTACAAGCGCATTGCAAAGCGATGGCAGCAATATCATCACCGTACAAGGCAAACCCGTTTTAACCGGCAAACCCGTGATGGTGCCGGCGGACCCAAGCTCGGCCGCTTTTGCGACCGTTGCGGCGCTGATTGTGCCGGGGTCGGATATTTTGCTGCCGCAGGTTTCGATCAACCCGCTGCGCACGGGGCTTTATGCCACGCTGCGCGATATGGGCGCCGATATTACGTTTGAAAACGAACGCGAGCTATCCGGCGAACCCGTGGCCGATATACGCGTACGCCACAGCCGTTTGGCCGGCGTGACCGTACCCGAAAACCGCGTACCGTCCATGATTGACGAATTCCCCATTTTGGGCATTGCCGCCAGTTTTGCCAAAGGCACGACGTATATGTCCGGCCTTGAAGAACTCCGCGTCAAGGAAAGCGACCGTCTGGCCGCAATCTACAACGGATTGATCGCGGCGGGCGTCACTGCCCGCATGGGCGACAGCACGCTGGAAGTCGATGGCATGACGGGCGGCAAACCCGCGGGCGGCTGCGTGATTGAAACGCATCTCGACCACCGTATCGCCATGAGCTTTCTTGTCCTTGGCATGAACAGTCAGGCGGCCATCACCATTGATGACGCCGAAACGATCAATACCAGCTTCCCCGCCTTTGCCACGCTGATGAATGCCTTGGGCGCAGATATCCGCCTGCCCGGTATTACGGCCTGATAGATACGCACGAATCGAATGACCACAGGCTGCAGTATGAGAACGCGTAAAAACACGCTCTAACCCCTTGAAAATAAATTCCATAAAACAAAATTGAAATCAGGGCTGTTTTATGCTATATAATTGCCGCCGGTTGCCGGTTTGTTAAGGATATGTTAACCTTCTTGCCACTATCGGGTTAATATTTTCAATGGTTTAAAGGGGATATGCATGCACGCGAACTTCAGAAAGACCGATTTTATCCCGCAGCCGAATGGCGCGGCATCCCCTTCCAAAAAAACCGTCATTGCTGTTGATGGCCCCGCCGCATCGGGCAAGGGCACATTGGCCCGCAAATTGGCCGACCGCCTTGGCTATGCCTACCTTGATACCGGCGCGCTGTACCGCGCGGTTGCCATGGCTACGCTGGATACCGGCGGCAATCCCGAAAACTGGCAGGACGTTAAAACCGCCGTGCAAATCATCACCCGCAACCTGACGCCGGAGCTTTTGTCTTCCCCCATGCTGCGCCGTCCGGAAGTGGCCGAAGCCGCATCCAAAGTGGCCGCCATCCCCGAAGTACGTCAGGCTTTGCTGGATTACCAGCGCGCCTTTGCCGCAAACCCGCCGGGCAATGTGGGCGGCGCCGTACTGGATGGCCGCGACATCGGCACCGTCATTTGCCCCGAAGCCGACGTGAAGTTTTTTGTGACCGCTTCGGTCGAAGAACGCGCCCGCCGCCGTTTTGAAGAATTGAAATCAACCACCGCCGACAAGGGCGCGATTTTGAGCGAACAGCAAGTATTGGCCGACCTGAAACGCCGCGACACCCGCGATCAGGAACGCACCATTGCCCCGACCAAAGCCGCAACCGATGCCTATGTGCTGGATACCACCGCGCTGAACGCACCGCAGGCGCTGGAGCAAGCCATCACCGTCATCCGCGCCAAATTTCTGTCAGAAAGCAACGACAACGCCGGCAACCGCCGCCCGCCGGCGCCCTGATATCCGGCTGGTTTATCGTAATTAAAAACGGCTTCCACGCGGGAAGCCGTTTTTGTTTTGCAGGTTTGCCCGACAGCTATCTCCAGCCTGATTGCCAGCCGGAAAGCATCGTACCGGCAGGGCCGCGGGTCGGCGGAATGGCTTCACCATGCCGCGGGCGAATACGTACAAAAGCCAGCGCGAACAAAGCCCCGACTATAGGTGCGATCGCAACAATCACCGTCCAGAAGATTTTCAGCGGCAATACCGCACAGCGGCTGCGCCAGATACGCAAAAACGCGAAAACAGCAAGGGCCAGAGCCACGACCAGAATTTTCCAGTGCAGCCGCAAATAACCAGATAAACCAAGGGAAGAAAGGGTTTCCATCGCTCTCCTTTTGTTTATTTATGGTAACATTTACACCTCCTGTAAACAAATAAAACCGGACAGCGCTATCCTGTGGCACGTGGCATAAAAACCAGCCTCGAAAAAATGGTTTTTTGCCTGTTTTTAATAGGTTTTCATTGACTCGAAGCCCCTGAATCCCCTATCAATTTCCCAGCAATCCACAGGCTCGGGTGCCGCATGGCGGCCTATAGGTTGTATTTCATCTGAAAAGTGAGAACTAAACACATGGCAAAAGTAGCCGCTAAAATTATCGATGATGTTTCCGTTGCGGACATCACCGGCGAGAAAATGAGCTTCGAGGCTCTGCTCGACGAAACCCTGAAAGATGTCAAATCTTTCGAAGGCAACGTGGTTGAAGGCACCGTTATCGAAGTTGATGACGAATTCGTCACGCTCGATGTGGGTCTGAAATCCGAAGGCCGTATCCCCTTGCGCGAATTCGGCGCAGCAGGCGTACGCGCGGAAATCAAAAAAGGCGACAAGGTAGAAGTATTCGTTGAACGCCTGGAAAACAAAGATGGCGAAGCCGTTCTGAGCCGCGAAAAAGCACGCCGCGAAGAAAGCTGGGTTCTGCTGGAAAAGCAGCACAAAGCCAACGAACGCGTTACCGGTATCATCTTCGGCCGCGTCAAAGGTGGTTTCACCGTGGACCTCAACGGCGCTGTGGCGTTCCTGCCCGGCTCGCAAGTTGATATCCGCCCTGTGCGTGACATCTCCCCGCTGTTCGGCACCCCGCAGCCCTTCCTGATCCTGAAAATGGACCGCCAGCGTGGCAACATCGTTGTTTCCCGCCGCGCCGTTTTGGAAGAGTCCCGCGCAGAAGCACGCAGCGAACTGGTTTCCAACCTGAAAGAAGGTCAGGAACTGCAAGGCGTGGTCAAGAACATCACCGATTACGGTGCGTTTATCGACCTCGGCGGCGTAGATGGCCTGCTGCACGTGACCGACATTTCCTGGAAACGTATCAACCACCCGTCCGAAGTTCTGACGGTTGGCCAGACTGTGAACGTCAAAATCATCCGCTTCAACGAAGAATCCCAGCGTATCAGCCTCGGCATGAAACAGCTGGAAGGCGATCCTTGGGGTGATGTTGCCGGCAAGTTCAAAGTGGGCGAGCGCTACAAAGGCCGCGTCACGAACATTGCAGATTACGGCGCGTTCGTTGAACTGGGCGATGGCATCGAAGGCCTCGTACACGTATCCGAAATGTCCTGGACCAAGAAAAACGTACATCCCGGCAAAATCGTTTCGACCAGCCAGGAAGTTGAATTCAGGTTCTGGACGTTGACCTCACCAAACGCCGCATCAGCCTCGG
>JAVEWI010000209.1:0-4023 GCA_034004625.1 Bdellovibrionales bacterium | reverse complement strand
TGCACGCCCGCCGTCCCATACCAATGTCAGGCGTTTTTCGGTGACGTTGACGCGGGCTTCGACACCCTCCGCATTTAATGCTTTTTCAATTTTAAATCCGCATCCGGCGCAATGCACACCCTCGACCAACAACCGCAAATGACAGCGGCCTTGCGAATCCTGATCCACATGACGGGTGTAATCAACCGCGATATTTTTGACGGCGGAGGTCATTCAAATACCATCCTTTTTGTATATTGATACGCCCCCTTGGGCGTGGAGGCGCGAATGCGGATTTCCCACAGCCCCTGCGGCACGGCGCCTTTGTAAACAAAGCGCCCTCCCCCTGCGGCTTCCATATCTGCACGGCGATCGCCCTTTACATTTGTGGGGCGAAAAAACCATACGGAAGCGGCAGATACATCCACAGGCGCCCCCGCCCTATCGGCTAGCGTAAAAACAACTGCGTTATCTTCCAAAGCCAAAATGCCGCGATAGCCGAAAGCATCCTGCGCGTCGGCTTTTTCAATGACGCTGTTATAGGCGAGACCTTTTTGATAGGCGCCGTCCGTGACTGTGCCCGTATGCGTCGTTACTGCAATATAAGCAAAAGTGCCCAGCACGCTGCTGAATACAACAAAAAGCAAAACAATATACCACGGGATCCATTTATCGGACGGCCGTGGCTGGCTGGCGGCGGTCATCGGTTACCTCCCGGGCTGATAAAAACGGTTTCCATGGCGGCGCTATGTTTCGCATCCGGCCCGGCAATTTTCAATGTGACCGGCAGACGTACATGATGCTGCACGGCAGCGGCATCCACAGACAACATGACGCGGAATGTGCCCACACTATCCGCCAATACCTGTAAATTCTGCGCATCCGGGCTCCCTGCGCCCGCAACGGAAATATCGCGCGGCATAACACCTGTTACATCAAGACGGAAAGAATGGTCATTATGTGTTTTATTGCTGACCTTAAGCGTATAGGTATTGCGGATATCGCCGTTCGACAAACGCACATAAAGCGGATTACGGTCATGGATAACGCTCAACTCCACCGCGCTGCGCGTAAAAAAGGCAAAAACCATCAACGCGCCGATCAGGGACATTGTGGAGATATAATAATATGTACGCGGCCGCCAGAAAGATAATTTATCCACATGCGGCTGGTTCATCTTTTGCGCCACGGTGCGGCGCTCGTAATTATTCTGCGTGTCATAGCGGATCAATCCGCGCGGCAGCTCTTTCCGGTCCATGACATCGTTGCAGGCATCCACGCATAGCCCGCAAGCAATGCAATCCATTTGCAGCCCGTTTCGGATATCAATGCCCATGGGGCAGACAATCACGCATTGCGTGCAATCGATGCAGTGTCCGCGGCCTTCCCACGTACTACCCTGCTTATGTTTTCCGCGCGGCTCGCCCCTTTCACGGTCATAACCAATGATCAGCGTGTCTTTGTCAAACATCGCGGATTGAAACCGCGCATAGGGGCACATATAGGTGCAAACCTGTTCGCGCGCATAACCAGCCATGATATAAGTCGATGCCGTCAGCCCCAAAATCCAGCTGCCCGCCATATGAGATACGTCAAAATGGATAATCTGGTCAAACAGCGTCGGCGCATCCACAAAATAAAAAACCCATGCCCCGCCGGTGCAAAGCGCAATCACGATCCACAAAGAATGCGTGAGCGTCTTCTTCCAGATTTTTTCAAAAGACAAAGGCGATTTATCCAGCTTCATCCGTGCGTTGCGGTCGCCCTGCACCCAGTTTTCAACCGCCACGAACAAATCTGTCCATACCGTTTGCGGACAGGCATAACCGCACCAGACGCGACCCAAAAGGCTGGTCACAAAAAATAAAGCCACAGCGGCCAGCACCATCAGCCCTGCGAAAAAATAAACTTCCTGCGGCCATAATTCGATATTAAAAAAATAAGCACGGCGCGACGGCATGTCTATCATCACCGCCTGTGATGGCGCCAGGGGGCCACGATCCCAGCGTATCCATGGCACGGCATAATAAACGCCCAGCAAAACGGCCATCGCCAGCCATTTCAGCCGGCGATACCGCCCCTTTACCGAACGGGGATATATTTTTTTCTGTCTTTCGAAATAGACAATGCCGTCATTCATTTTTTACTGGCCATTTTCTACCGGCACATCCGGGTCCGTGCCACCCAAAGAATGGATATAAATCGTCAGCGCCTTGAGCGTATCTGGGCTCAACCGGCCTTCCCACGCGGGCATGACGCCTGTGCGTGATTGCATGACCATAGTGTGAATGCTTTGTTTGTCACCACCGAACAGCCAGATTTCATCATTCAATCTGGGGGCGCCCAATGTGCGGTCGCCTTCTCCGTTTGCGCCATGGCAGGCCACACAGTTTTCAGCAAATACCTGCTGCCCGCGGGTATAAGCCGGGGTTATTTTTGCCTTATCCCCCAAATGCAACTGATGCACATATTCAACAACGTCATCAACCTGCGCACGTTTCAAAAGACCGTCGCGGCCAAAGGCAGGCATCATGGTCAAACGCGCGTCTTCATGCCCGGAATTAATCCCTACGCGCAGGGTTTCGTGAATATCATCCAGCCGCCCGCCCCAAAGCCAATCGTCATCATTCAGGTTGGGATACCCCCGCCCGCCCGCAGCGCCCGTACCGTGGCATGCAGCGCAATTTTCCTTGAACGCCGCCATACCGCCCACGCGGGCAAATTCGTAAATTTCTTTATCGTTCAAAATTTCCTGCAACGATGCCTTGTGAAATTTTTCCTGATATTTGGCACGCCGTTGCAGGATTTCGCCCTGCGCGACTTTTAATTCATCATATTGCGTCCATTCCCATGTGCCGCGCGTGGCGCCACCCGGTACAGGCCATGCCGGATAAACAACCCAATACCAGACAGACCAGATCGCCGTTATCAAAAACACCCAAAGCCACCAGCGCGGCGCGGGGTTGTTAAGTTCTTTCAGGCCATCCCATTCATGGCCCGTGGTTTCGACGCCGGTAATGTCGTCTTTTTCCGGTTTCAGATGATCGGACACTTATTCATGCTCCTTGAATGGGATATTGCCGTGATCTTCCATCCGCTGCTTGCTGGACGGCAGATATGTCATGACCGCGATCAGGACAAAGGCCACAAAAAAACCGATCAGACCGATGGACGGCGCAAAGGTAATAAAGGTATCAATCATTGCCATTACCCATTTCCTCGATATCCGGGTTATAACTGCGCAGATCCGCCATGGTGCCAAGCACTTGCAAATAGGAAATCAAGGCATCCATTTCCGTGATCTGGTTTGGCTGGCCATCGAAATCGCGCACATTGACCTTGTCGCCGTAGCGCGCGCGCAAACCGTCGGCCACGCCATCGGCGCGGGCCTGCGCCGTTGCATCGTTATAGGCCTGTTCGATCATTTCATCGGTATAGGGCACGCCCACCGCGCGCAAAGCTTTCAGATGGCTGTCGATCTTAGTCAGGTTGACACCGCGGTTAGCAAGGAAGGCATAGCTGGGCATAATGGATTCCGGCACCACATCGCGCGGGTTTTTCATGTGCGCGGCATGCCATTCGTCCGAAAATTTTCCACCAACACGTGCCAGATCAGGGCCGGTGCGTTTTGACCCCCACAAAAACGGATGGTCATACATGCTTTCCGCCGCCAGAGAATAATGGCCATAGCGCTCCACTTCGTCGCGCAAGGGGCGGATTTGCTGGCTGTGGCAGGAATTGCAGTTTTCGCGGATATAGACGTTTTGCCCCATGAGCTCGAGCGGGGTATAGGGACGCATACCTTCTACTTTTTCAATCGTCACATCCATACGGAACAGCGGGATAATTTCCACGATACCGCCAACCGAAACCGCAATCACCGTGCAAACCAAAAGCAGGATGGAGTTTTTTTCAAGTTTCTTGTGCTTATCCAGCATGGGCAGCCCCCTGCGGCAAGGCGGATGCGCGTGCAGGCACGTCATCGCCAACCGTTTTAACAATGTTATAAACCATCACCAATGCCCCGCCGAGGTAGAGAAGACC
>JAVEWI010000208.1:0-4030 GCA_034004625.1 Bdellovibrionales bacterium | reverse complement strand
TCCCGGCATTTTACGCGAATACGATATTCGCGGCACGGTGGGGGATACGTTGCGCGAAGAAGATTGCTATTTCATCGGGCGCGCTTTTGGCACGCTGGTCAAACGCCGCGGCGGGAAAAAAGTATCCGTGGCTTATGACGGGCGCGAAAGCTCTCCCGCTTTTTCCGCCAATGTCATGCGCGGTTTGACGGATTGCGGTCTGGATGTTGAAAACGTCGGCCTTGGCCCCACGCCCATGGGGTATTTCGCCATGAAAACGCGCGGCGCGGATGCGGCCGTGGTGGTGACAGGCTCGCACAGCCCGCTCAGCTATAACGGTATTAAAATGGCCTATAGCACCGGCCCGTTTTACGGCGCCATGGTGCAGGAAATCGGCAAACTGGCCGCTGCGGGCGATTTTGAAACGGGGCAGGGAAAAGTTACGGAAGTCGACGTGCAGGATGCCTATGTCGCGCGCATGATGCAGGATTACCAAGGCACGCGCGATCTTTCTGTCGCGTGGGATTGCGGCAATGGCGCCACGGGTGAAATCATCCGCCGCCTTGTTAAAAAACTGCCGGGCAAGCATGTTTTGCTGTTTGACGATATTGACGGCACTTTCCCCAACCATCACCCAGATCCGACTGTGGCGAAAAATCTGGTCGATCTGCAAAAAGCGGTACGCGACAACGGCTGCGACATCGGTATCGGTTTTGACGGCGACGGCGACCGTATCGGTGCGGTGGATGCGGCGGGGAATATCCTTTGGGCTGACATCATCATGGCGGTTTACGCGGGCGAAGTTTTGCAAACGCATCCCGGCGCCTATATCATTGCCGATGTGAAATGCAGCCGCGTTTTGTTTGATGAAGTCGAACGTCTGGGCGGTAAACCCGTGATGTGGAATACCGGACATTCGCTCATCAAGGCGCGTGCGCAGGAATTGCAATCGCCTTTGGCTGGTGAATTGGCGGGTCATATTTGCTTTGCCGATAAATATTACGGTTTTGATGATGCGCCTTATTGCGCTGTGCGTTTGCTGGATATCCTCAGCCGCAGCGGTAAAGCGCTCGCGGAGCTGGTCGCGCATTTGCCGCGCATGGAAAACACGCCGGAAGTACGTTTCCACGTGCCCGCCGCGCGTAAATTCCAGATTGCGCCCGAAATTCTGGCGCGCCTGCGTGCGGGACATGCCGAAGGCATCGCCATCAACGACATTGACGGCGTGCGCGTGACAACGCCCGATGGCTGGTGGTTGATGCGTGCATCGAATACCGAAGACGTGCTGACCATCCGTGCCGAAGGTTTTGATACCGCAGGTCTTGCCCGTTTGAAATCGCAACTGGTATCGCAATTGGCGCAGAGCGGCATTGCCGATCCGTTTTAAAAATTTAGGGGGAACATAAACCATGAACGAAAACCTGACATTCCATCCGCGTGTTCTGGAACTGATCGCATCGCGTATTTGCCATGATATGGTGAGCCCGGTCGGCGCGGTGAATAACGGCGTGGAGCTGGTGCAGGAACTGGGCGAAGATGCAGGCGAAGAGGCCTTGCAGCTGATCGCGTCGAGTGCCCAGCAGGCGTCTATCCGGCTCAAGGCTTTTCGTCTTTCTTATGGCGCGGCGGGGACGGATAAAAACGTGGGGTTCAAAGACATCCGCGATGCTTTTACAGACCTGATCGGCCATGGACGCATTCAGGCGGAGTTTGAACCTGATCTGGGCGTAAAATTCTCCATGCCGCCGCGCGGGTTTTTCAAAGTATTGCTGAATCTGTTAGTACTGGCCGAAGAATGCAACCATGGCGAAGGCAAAATTGCTGTATCCGCGATGGACGGCAACAAAGGACTGCGTGTTTTGGTCACGGGTAATCACGCCGGTTTCCGCGAGGGTGCCGAAACGGCATTGCGCGGTGAAACACCGGCGGATGATCTGGATGCGCGTTCCGTTCATGCCTATGTCACCGGACGTCTGGCCGAGTTTTTTGGAATCGGTTTGACATGGCAGGCGCAGGCGGATTTTGGTCGTATCGAATTCAACCTGACCGTTTAAAGCTGCATAACAATGCAGGCAGGGCGCGGTGGTTTTTCCACGGCGCCCTTCTTGTTTGTGGCGCAGGTCAGCATGCAATTGTATGTTGGCAAAACAGATAACTGAAACTTAATGCATTAACGTCATCATAAATAAGGATATACCAGTAAAACCTGCGTGGGGGACGGATGCGGGTCGATGATATTTTGCAGGATTTTCTGAACGAAGCCGAAGACCGTTTTCAGGTTTTGGAAACGCAGCTGATCAGCTTGGAAAGCAAGCCGGATGACGCGCAGGCATTGGCAGAGGTATTTCGCGCGGCGCATAGTTTGAAAGGCACCTGCGGGTTCTTGGGGTTTGTGCGTTTGGGCAGGTTGGCCCATACGGCGGAAGATCTTATGGCGCAGGCGCGCGCGGGCATGCATCTGGCGCCGGATCATATCCAGCTTTTGCTGGGCGTATTGGATGCCATGCGGGGGATTGTTTTTGAAATTGAACGTGCAGGCGAAGAACCTGCCGCCGCGCCCGAAGACGAAATCGCCCTTTGCGCCACGCTGGAAACGGCGGCGGCGGGGCTGCATTTTACATTGCCTGCCGTGCGCGGCGGTACGCATGCGGGCCTGCAGCGCAGCATGTTACGTGTGCAAAGTGATGTTTTTGATAACCTGCTGGCAATCAGTGGTGAAATTGCACTCGCGCTTCAGCGTGACAAAGATATAAGCGCCCGCCAGCGTGATAAATTGGCAGCGGAAGCAAGCGCCGCACATGCCGGGCATCTCGCGCTCCTGACCCAAAAAATGCAGGCAGAGGTCTTGCGCGGAAGGCTTCAGCCTGTGATGGAAGCATGGCGCAGCCTGCCGCGTCTGGTGCGTGATCTTGCGGCGGGAGCAGGGCTTTCCGTGCGGCTGCAAACGGAAGGCAGCGATACATTGCTCGACCGGCAGGTGCTGGACGTGATCCGCGATCCGATTGCACATCTGGTGCGCAATTGCCTTTCGCATGGCCTGGAGCCTCCTGCCGACAGGGAAGCGCAGGGAAAAGCAGCTGAAGGGGTGATCCAGCTCAGCGCGGCAGCGGCCGAAGGGCAGGTCGTTATCACCATTAGCGATGACGGGCGCGGTATTGATCTGGATGCAGTGCGCGCCAAAGCCTTGTCTTCCGGCATGGTCACCCCCGCACAATTGGCGGCGATGTCGGAAACGCAGGTGGCGGCGCTGGTTTTTGCGCGGCATTTTTCAACGGCGGCGCAGGTGGATGATCTGGCGGGACGGGGCGTGGGGCTGGATGCGGCGGTGGCTGACCTCGCGGCGATTGGCGGCAGCTTGACGGTGGAGGCGCCCGTGCCGGGACGCGGTGCGGTTTTTGTCATGCGGGTGCCCTTGACGCTTGCCATGTTGCCTGCTGCTGTTGTGCGGGCGGGCGGGCAACGCTTTGTTCTGCCGCGTTTGTCTATTTTGCGTTTTTGCCGTTTGCCGGAAAAATATGACACAGCCGGCGGCATGCCTGTGCTGCAATGGCAAGGGATGCATATACCTTTGCTCTTCATGCCGCAGGCATTGGAATTGCCGCAAGCGGCAGGACAGCAGGCGAAGGATTCTGGGCATGACGGCGGTTTTGCCGTTATTGTGCAGGCAGGCGGCATGACGGCGGCAGTTGCGATAGAGGAAATGATCTGGACGGGTGATGTGATTGTGAAGCCTTTACCGCCGATGCTGCAGGCTTGCGGTGTTTATCTGGGGCTTACTTTGTTGCCGGATGGCGCGCCTGCCATGATTGTGGATGTACGGCGCATGATGCAGCGTTGCGGCGTTGACGTAAAGCCACAAACCCCCGCAATCCCCGTGACGGCACAGGCGGAGACAGAACGTATTCTGGTTTTTGACCAGGATGGCCTTTGTGCGGTGCCGGTATCTTGTGTCGATGCGGCACGGCGGGCCGTGCCAACAGATTTTCATACAGCGCATGATGGTGTTTTATATTACGCAAGCGGCGAAGACATGTTGCCTGTTGTTCAGGTG
>JAVEWI010000207.1:0-4039 GCA_034004625.1 Bdellovibrionales bacterium | reverse complement strand
ATCATGCATACCGATGCCGCCCTGCCGGTGGCGCATGAAAATATTTCTATCCGCGACGCCGTTGATATTATCGGCGGCAAAGGTTTTGGCTGTATCGCGCTGGTTGATGACGCGGGCGTTTTGAGCGGCCTGATTACAGATGGTGACCTGCGCCGTCATTTGCTGATGGAAAATATCACGACCAAAACCGCGCGCGATATCATGAGCCGCACCCCCCGCACCGCCGCCCCCGACATGTTGGTAGCCGAAGCCATGGCGGTCATGAATGACCTGAAAAATACCTTCCGCAAAATCACCACATTGATCGTGGTGGACGGCGCGCAAAAACCTGTCGGCATCCTTCATCTGCACGATTGCCTGCGGGCTGGATTTGCGTGAGCTCTGACGCGCCCCATACGCCAAAACAACGCCTGCGTGGTTTTGACCCCGCACGCGCACGCCGCGCTGGCAAAATCGATGCGGGCTATACGTCTTTTGTACGTATCGCACGCCTTGCCTTGCCGCTTTGCGCGATTGTGATTGTGGGCATTGTTATCATGCGCCTGACCGGACAGAACGAACAGCAACCGCTGAGCCTGGCCGAAATGCCCGCCGAAGAAAAAACCACCCCCGGCGAAATCGACATGGTGCAGGCGAAATATCAGGGCGCGGATGCGCAAGGCCGCCTTTATACCGTCACCGCCGAACATGCCCGCCGCGACATGAACGCCCCCAATAGCCTGAGCCTTGAAAAACCCCGCGCGGATATTGCGCTTGATGCCGGCAAATGGCTGGCTCTGCACGCGGAAAAAGGTCTTTACGATAACGAAGCTGCCACGCTTTATTTATCGGACGGCGTGACGCTGTTCCACGACGAAGGATACGAGCTGAAAATGCAGGACATCCGCGTTGAGCTTAAAACACAAAACGCCAGTACCCAAAGCGCCGTGCAGCTGCAAGGCCCCGCCGCGCTTTTGACCGCATCCGGTATGGATATTCAAAACGGCGGCGATATGATTGTTTTTTCCGGCCCCGTGCATGCGACATTGCATGGATTGAACCGCAAAGCAGGAGGCGGTTGATATGAAACCTCTTCACACCCGTTTGTTTGCGGCGTCTTTGCTGCTGGGATTAACGCTCTGCACGCAAGGCGCCATGGCGCAAAGCCCCGCGGCGGCAAATGACGCGCCGGTTGAAATTTTTGCCGATAAAACGCTGGAATGGGATCGCAGCAAAAAAACCTATACCGCCCGCGGCAATGCCATTGCACGCCAAGGCACAATGCAGGTCAAAAGCGATAGCCTGACCGCGCATTACAGCGGCGGCGATGCGGGCGGCAGCGCGGGATCTTCCGCCGGATTGGGCAGCAGCATCGACAAGCTGACCGCAAACGGCGGCGTCGAAATTTCGTCCGCCCCCTATACCGCGCATGGCAGCGATGCGGTCTATGACATTGCCACGGGCAAGGCGACATTGACCGGTAAAAACCTTAAAATCGAAACACCGACAGAACATCTGACCGCGCGTGACAAAATTGAATTTGATGTGAATAAAAACCGCCTGACCGCGATGGGAAATGCCACGGCCCGCCGCGGTACGGATAGCCTGACGTCCGATAACCTTTCCGCTTTTTTTGCAAATGGCGCGAATGGAAAAACAGAATTGCAGCGCATTATTGCCGAAAATCCCGTGACCGTTAAAACCGCACGCGAAACCATCACCGGCGACAGCGGCGTTTATGACGTTGTGGCCGGCAAAGCGACGCTGAACGGTAATGTGCGCATTTTGCAGGGTGAAAACTGGCTGGAAGGCACGCGTGCCGAAGTCGATTTGAAAACCGGCATCAGCAAATTATTCGCCGATACACCGGATGCCGCCGTGCGCCCCGCCCTGATCGTGGATGGCGTGGCAAAGCCGCCCGCCGAACCGCTGGGTGATGGGCGCGTACGCGGCGTCTTTTATCCCAAGAAAAAAGAACCCGAAGCAGAGGCGTCAGCGCCATGACAGACGAAAACAAAAAACCCGCAAGACGCGAACCGAAACTGGTGCAAAGCGGCCTTGCCGTTGAACACCTGATGAAACGATACAAACGCCGCCCCGTTTTGCGCGATGTATCCCTGCACGTCAAACGCGGCGAAGCCGTCGGCCTGCTGGGCCCGAACGGCGCGGGCAAGACCACCTGTTTTTATATGGTGACGGGTTTGATTGACCCGGACAGCGGCGTCATCAAACTGGACGGCAAAGATATTACCGGCCTGCCCATGTACCGCCGCGCGCGCCTGGGCATCAGCTATCTGCCGCAGGAATCATCCATTTTCCGCGGCCTGAACGTCGAAGACAACATCCGCGCCGTTTTGCAGGCGGTCGAAGAAGACCACCACCGCCGCGAACATATGCTGGAAGAACTTCTGGCCGAATTTTCCGTGACGCATTTGCGTTTTACCCCCTCTGTCGCTTTGTCAGGCGGGGAACGCCGCCGCGTGGAAATTGCCCGCGCTCTGGCCACACATCCGCAATTCATTTTGCTGGACGAACCTTTGGCCGGTATCGACCCCATTGCTGTTGCGGAAATCCGCGATCTGGTCAAACATCTTAAAAACCGCAATATCGGCGTTTTGATTACCGATCACAACGTGCGCGACACGCTGGATATTGTCGACCGTGCCTATATTTTGCACGGCGGGCAGGTTTTGATGGAAGGCAAACCCGAAGACATCGTGAACCACAAGGACGTGCGCCGCGTGTATCTGGGCGAAAAATTCAGCCTCTGACGGTCAGGCTACCCTCCCCCGCGCATACACAGCCGCGCCGGCGCGTCGCGGCAAAAGCGCTGACGCATTTCCCGAACATCCCCGTGTGCAAATCCGCCGCAGCGTCGCCGTGACCACCCCGTTGCGCGGCAGGTGACACCCGCTTCCCGCAATGTTATATTTAAAAACAGGGAGTAGGGCATGAGCATCAACCAACGTCTGGATCTGCGTCAGGGGCAAACCCTGACCATGACACCGCAATTGCAACAAGCGATCAAGCTGTTGCAAATGTCGAATGTCGAGCTGGCAGAATTTCTGGAAGCCGAGATTGAAAAAAATCCGCTGCTGGAAAAAGACGACGGCACCCAATCCCCCGCCACCGATACCATCAACGATCAGGAAAACGCCCGCCCCGGTGATGGCGATATCCTGACGTCTCACAATGCCGAGCAAAACGATGCCTTCGCCGCCGACCGCGCCGCGGCGGAAGACCGCCCGCTGGATACGGATTTTGACAACGTCTTCACCGGCGGCGACATGGCCGCGCAAGAAGGCGGATACGATGCTTTTGCCACCGACAGTTTCGCAGGCGTAGGCAGCGGCGGCAGTTTGAAATTTGACGATCCTGAATTCAGCCTTGAAAACACCATGGCGAAGGAAGTCACCCTGCGCGATCATCTGGAAGAGCAAATCCAGCTGGAATTCGACACCGCAGGCGACCGCGCCATTGCCCGCGTGCTGGGCGATTATCTGGACGAAGCCGGTTATATCCGCGCCGACCTGCCCGCACTGGCCGAAAGGCTCGGCACTGAGCTTGAACGGGTGGAGCGCGTGCTGGACGTGCTGCAACACCTCGACCCCGCAGGGCTTTTTGCGCGCAACCTGAGCGAATGTCTGGCTTTACAGCTGCGGGAGCGGAACAGGCTTGACCCCGCAATGCAGAAACTTTTGGACAATCTGGATCTGCTGGGCGCGCATGATCTCAAAAAACTGCGCACGCTATGCGAAGTAGATGACGAAGACCTGCGCGACATGATTGCCGAAATCAAAACATTGAACCCGAAACCGGGATTGGCTTTTGACCGCGTCATCAGCCAGACCGTGGTACCGGATGTTTTGATGAAACCGCTGCCCAAATCACGCGGCGGCGGCTGGGCGGTGGAGCTGAACAGCGATACCCTGCCCCGCGTATTGGTGAACCGCACATACCATGCCGAAATCACCAAAAACGCCACGGGCCAAAAAGACAAAGAATATCTGAGCACCCAGATCAATTCCGCCAATTGGCTGGTGCGGGCGCTTGAACAACG
>JAVEWI010000206.1:0-4079 GCA_034004625.1 Bdellovibrionales bacterium | reverse complement strand
TCGGTACAGAGGCAGAGCGCGGCACCATCAACCAGATCAAATCCGCGGCGCCGGAATCCATCGACCTGTGCGGGCAGACAAGCTTCGTTGAAATCGGCACGCTGGCCCGCCATGCCGCCGTTGCCATTGGCAATGACACAGGCCCCATGCATATGATCGGCATCATGAATTGCCCTGTCGTATCGCTGTTTTCCGGCGTGACAAGCCCCGAAAAATCCCGCCCCGCAGGGCGGTATGTAGAAACATTGCAGGCACAGAACATTGCGGACATTACAGCGGGTGACGTATTGCAAAAGACCTTGCAGATGCTGCAAAGCCCTTAAAATGACCCAATCCGGAGCAAGCACGTGAATACAGAGCTGCTAAAAAAACTGACCATCGCCATTCCCGTTTATAACGACGAAAAATATATTCGCCAGACGGTGGAATCCTGCATTGGGCAAGCGGCAAAAATCATTATATACGACAACGCATCGACAGACGGCACGCCGGACATTTGCGCGGAACTGGCACGCCGGTATGACAATGTAGAGCACATGCGCCACGCACAAAATGTCGGCGCCTTTGAAAATTTCCGCATTTCCCTGTTTGATTGCGAGACGGAATATTTCTGCTGGCTGGGGTCGCACGACATACTGGCACCGCTTTACAGCCTGCATATTTTGACGGAGATGGAGAAAAACCCCGCCGCCGCCCTTGGCACCGGCAAGATTGTTTACATTGACGAAGAAGGCGCAAAAACAGGCCAAGTCACGCAAAGCCGCTGGACAGAACGCATGCGGGGCAAAGACGCGCTCGACCGCAGCGGTATTTGCGCCGTCAAAATCAAAGACTGTTTTTTGTTTTATAACATCCAGCGCACGGCGCGCGCGCAGGCGGCATGGTTCAACCAGCCTTCGCTCGGCTTTGACCGCGCCTATCTTTGCAAACTGGCGGCGGAGGGCGAATTCATTTATGCGCCCGAAGCCGTCTTCTTCGCCCGCGATTTCGACAAAACGCGCAAAACCATGACAACCAATGACCGCCGCGCCAAAGTCATTGGCAAAAGCGAAGACGCGCCGATTTCAAAAGACCTGCTGAACCGGAACAAATCCATGGTTCTGACCGTGCTGGATCAGGCCGCGAATGACGAAGACCTCGGCCGCGCCCTTGGCTATATAGACCAGATGAACCGCAGATATTCGTCCAGACGGAAATTCCAGCGCAAGCGTATCCTGCACGCCGTTTTGGCGGCGGCAGGGATTGCGCTTGTCACATTTTTGGCTTTGCGCTGATAAAACGCGTTAAACGCGCTTCAGGAAACCATCCGGCGCCACGCTGAGCAGCAGTTTGTTTTCGATTTCCTTGGCGATTTCAAAATTGAGCGCTTCACCCGCGTCATCCGTTACCGGTGTTTCTTTCAGCGATTTCAGATAGGCATGCACCGCCGTCTTGGGGCTGTTGCCCGGCGCCCAGGGGCGGTCGGGGAAGGCATCCGCCGGCAAATCTTCGACAATCGTATCGAAGACAAGGCAATAGCTGCCCTTGCTGGCCAGACCCGCGTAAAGCTTCAGCTCTTCCAGAACATGTTCATGCGTATGGTTTGAATCAAGGCAGACGAGGACTTTTTTATACCCGCTGGCGATTTCCTTGACCTTTGCCACCAAAGAAGCATCAAGGGAAGACCCCTGCAGCATATCGATACGTCCGCTGAGCGGATGGGATTCAATGGCTTCGCGGTTATGGGCGCGAATATCAATATCAATGCCCAGAACCTTGCGCTTGGGATTGCGCGGGTCGAGCATTTCGCCCGTGCGCACAGCATCGCAATAATCAAGCAAGGCCAGCATACCGGCGCTCAGCACCAGCGACCCGCCATGCGCAATCCCCGTCTCGATAATCAGATCCGGCTGCACATCCCAGACGATTTCCTGAAAAGCCACCATGTCGGCGGGCAGCTGAATAATCGGGCGGCCCAGAAAGCAGAAGTTATACATGTATTTCTGGTCAAACGCGCGCGCCAACCATTGGTTCGACAAACCGCGCCATGCCTGATCCTGCGGATAGCTGCTGACAGCTTCTTCACGTTCGGCAAAAAATTCTTTAATGGGATCCATGTTGGGTAAACTCCGTTTTTATATAGAAACCGGTGAAAGAAGCAGGGGCAGGTCGTTCAGGATATTTCCTTTGGGCGCGCCGAATTCCGAAACCAGTCTTGAATTATCAATCGGCGCGAAAGAACGGCAAACGCCGCCTTTGGCAAAGGTCACTTCTTTGCCCGACTGGCGGATCACGTCGGCAATCTGCCCGTGACGCACCACCGTGCCCGAGGCCACATTATATACACGTTTGCTGCCTTTCAGCGCAATTTCTTTCAGAAAGAACACGGCATCATCGACCGATATATAATCCTTGCCCGACTGCGCATCTTCGCCAATTTTCACATGCCCGTTTTGAATAACATCGCGCAAAACAGCGCCCAGAAAAGTATTCCGGCTCTGCCCCTGTCCATAGACATTCGACAGGCGGGCGATACGTACGGCGGGGTTGTCACGGCCGAGGCATATCGCCTCCCCCAGCAGTTTTGTCAGGTCATAAAGCGCATCCGCCGAGGGGCGCAGCGGCAGGGTGCTGTCTTCCTGCGCCAAAACATCTGCGGGCAAACCGCCGTATATGCGGGTGCTGGACAAATACAGCCATGAATCAAAAACCGCACCCTCCATCACATCCTGCAACTTGCCGACATGGGCTTCGACGGCTTTTTGCGGATATTGCCGGAAATTGCCGGTGGTGCCGATACAGTAAATCACATGCCCCAGTTCCATATCGCGCAGATGGGAAATATCCCGCGGCGGCGTTTGAACATCATGCCCCTGCTGTTTCAGGTAAGCAGAAAGACGCTGCCCGATAAACCCGCTGGCACCGAGGACAGTAAACAGGCTCATTGCCGCGCCCCCACCTGCCGCAGCGGATTGCCCGCCCAGATGGTATAGGCAGGCACTTCACCGCGCACGAGGGACATCGCGCCAATCACGCATCCCTTGCGCAGGATACTGCCGTCAAGAATGACGCAGCCCGCGCCGATCCAGACGTCTTCTTCGATCAAAATGCCGCCCTTGCTGGGTTTGAAACGCTGGTCGCGGATCAACTGGTCTTTTTTCTCATAGGCATGATTAACCGGCGCCAAAACGCAATTCGCCGCAATCGCCGTATGATCGCCGATACGGATACCGTTACCGGTATAAAAAACGCAGCCGGAATTGATCGTGACATGCGCGCCCAATATTACATCGCCGCTGCCGCCCGCCGGTTTGAATTTAACAAAACTGTCCACGACCGACCCCGCGCCGATGCGGATCAGTGTGCCGCGCATGCTTTCTTCTATATCCGCCATTGGCGATATACGTGCATCGGGATGTATATCAAGCGGCATGAGTTACTCCAGCACCGTCAATTGCGGGATGGCAACCACAAAACGCGCATCGGCATGTCCGGCAGCGCGAAGTTGCTGCGTCACTTCCGGCGCGATGTTCCACGGCAGGATGAGGATAAAATCAGGCGCGGCCTTGCCCAATTGGTCGGGCGGGAAAATCGGGATATGGCTGCCCGGCAAAAACTTGTTTTGCTTGGACGGCGCGGCGTCATAAACCGCTTCCAGCAAATCGGGGCGGACGCCGGCATAATTCAGCAGGGTATTGCCCTTTGCCGCCGCGCCATAGGCCACCACACGGCGGCCTGCTTTTTTATTTTCGACCAGAAAAGCCAAAAGATCATGTTTGGCTTTGTCCGCGCGCGACTGGAATTGCAAATAGGTATCCAGATTTTGCAGGCCCGCATCTTGCTCCCCCTGCAAAACGCGCATGACGTTTTCTGTGGTTTTATGCGCCGCCGCAGCAAGGCAGCCGTAGATGCGCAAACTGCCCCCATGCGTCGGGATTTGATCAACATCATAAACGCGCAGTCCCGCTGCCTGAAAAATGCGCGATACGGCATCCAGAGACAGATAGGAATAATGTTCGTGATAAACCGTATCAAACTGGTTATTCGCCATCAATTCCTGCAAATGCGGGAATTCAAGCGTGATGGTACCTTCGGGTGAC
>JAVEWI010000205.1:0-4083 GCA_034004625.1 Bdellovibrionales bacterium | reverse complement strand
CACATGGGTTGGTTGGCAGGTATTTCAGCTTTTGCGTAAATGCTAAAAATGTTTATGACATACCTGTTTATTACATTTTTTCCACTATATGATGCAGGCGGCTAAACGCAAGATATTTAGGTTCTACAGATATGTCACACGTCGAAAAAAACAAGGTAATAGAGGCACTGGCCGCGGTGCTTGACCCCGCGCTCGGCCGTTTGGGCGATGTGACGGTCGAAGGCGATGTGGTCTATGCCGCCATTGAAGTTGACCCCGCCCGCGGTGCGGCTTTGGAACCTATGCGCCAGGCCGCGCAAACGGCCATGGAATCCGTGCCCGGCGTGCGTCAGGCGCAGGCCATTTTAACGGCAGAGCGCAAGGCGCCGCCGGAACTGGCCGTGAAATCCGCGCCCCGTGGCGGCGGCGGTTTTTCGCATAAAATTTCATCGCGCCCCGTGGCGCCGCGCGTGCGCCATATCATTGCCGTGGCATCGGGCAAGGGCGGGGTGGGTAAATCGACGCTGGCGGCCAATCTGGCGGCGGCTTTTGCATTGCTGGGCAAATCGACCGGGCTTTTGGATGCGGATATTTACGGCGCGTCGCAACCGATTATGACCGGCGTGCATACGCGCCCCGAAACCAATGCCGATGACATGATTGTGCCCACGTCATGTGACATTGCGGGCCGTACGTTAAAAGTCATTTCGATGGGGCAGTTTGTGGAACGCGGCGCGCCTGTGATCTGGCGGGGGCCGATGGTGCATAGCGCGATACAGCAATTGTTCCGCGATGTGGAATGGGGTGCGCTGGATGTGCTGGTGGTGGATTTGCCGCCGGGCACGGGCGATGCGCAGCTGAGCCTTGCGCAATATGTGCCGCTGTCGGGCGCGGTGATTATTTCAACCCCGCAGGACGTGGCCTTGAGCGAGGCGGAAAAAGGACTGCGCATGTTTGAAAAAACCAAAGTGCCCGTTTTCGGCATTGTCGAAAATATGAGCTATCATTCCTGCGAAAACTGCGGCCACCGCAGCGAGATTTTTGGCCACGGTGGCGCCCGCGCCGCAGCGGCGCGTTTGAATGTGCCGTTTCTGGGCGAAGTGCCTTTGATGCCCGCCATCCGCATTCAGGCGGATGCCGGTTTGCCTTTGGTGGCGGCGGACCCCGCGCATCCGGCAGCGGATGTTTTCATGAATATCGCGGCGCGTATATGGGCGGCGCTGCCCGATAAAAAAGCCGCTGTGTGACAGCGGCTTTTTTATGTGCGAGGTCTTTGGGCGCGCCTTAATGTTTGGGCGGTTTCGGCTCGTTTTTCTTTTGCGCGGATTTTTTCAGGCTGCGGTTTTCCAGTGCGCTCATTTCGTTTTTATTGACCACAACCAGCGCGTTATCCGCCGTCATGTTCATTTGAATATCCAGCGACAATGTCTGGCTGACTTCGTTAAACGCGGTGGCCGCGCGGCGGATCAGGCGGATATCGCCTTCGGTCGGTTTTTCGTGGCGGTTTTTGGATGCGGCCGCCAGAAACGCGGCGGTTTCCGCCAGCGTGTCGTCATCGGGGGCAAAGGTATTTTGATTGCGCAGGCCTTTTGACAATTCTTCAAGGTCGGCTGCATTAAAAGCAATCACCAGGCGCTGCACATCCATGGACAGCAGGGCGAATTCTTTCGGCTCCATATGCTGGTCAAAAGACGCCAGATTGAAATCAACCATCAGGTCGGCGATTTTTTTCGGCACTTCTTCCAGAACGTCATAGGCGTTATCCGCACCGGCCAGCAGGCTGGCGGCGGTCAGGCGGTCCACTTGCTTGTCCGGCATATGGCCACGCATTTCTTCTTCGATAATGCCGGCGGCGATCAGGCTGTCGATATCCACGTTGGAAATAACATCCAGCGTATTGGTAATATCGGGGCGGTCGGGCAAAATACGCTCCGCAATACGGAACAACGGGTCATCCGCGCGCGGATCTTCGTCATCATCGCCATAGGCATCGTTATCCGCATCGCGGCCGCCGCTGTAATCTACGTCATCCATGTCAAAGGGGTCGAAGCCGGCCTGCGGGCGCGGTTCGCGGCTGCGGTAGGGGGTGAAATCGTAAAGGCCGGGCTTTTCTTCCGCGGTTTTGTCTTGTGCGGGCTTTTCTGCAGCAGGTTTTGCGTTTTTGTTGTCCGGCGCGGACACGTTTTTATACACGATAACAGCAGGCGCATCGTCATTGCTGCCGAAGGCATGTTCGGCATCACGGCTGCGGGTGCCAAATTCGGATGTGGCGTCGCTTTGCGGTTTGTCCTTGCGCGGGTCCTGCATCGCTTTCTCCTGCAATTATCAGGCAAGTGCCTGATTTATTTGAAAATATCAAAGCATTTTAATTATGGAATTAGATAGTAGCGGATTCGAGGCAAATGGGAAAGTAAAAAAGCCCCTTGTGCCTGATTTCGCAAGAAAATTAGCGGTTAGATACGTTCCAGACCCGCGCCGTCAGGCGCGCTCCAGAACCGTAATGGTGTAATCCGCGCTTTCGCCTTCTTGCGCGGCGTGGAATGCGCGTTTGACCTCGCGCCACTGGCTGCGGTCGAAATCGGGGAATGTAGTTTCCCCCTCCGGCCGCATGTGGATTTCGGTCAGGTACAAACGGTTTGCAAGGGGCAGGGTCTGGCGGTAAATATCCGCGCCGCCGCCGATAAAAATTTCATGCACGCCATCGCGCGCGGCCACATCCTGCGCGGCGGCCAACCCGGCCTCCAGCGATGTGGTGACGATGCAGTCCGGCGCGGTGAAATCCGGATTGCGGCTGATGATGATATTGGTGCGGTGGGGCAGGGGTTTGCCCAAGGCATCAAGGCTTTTGCGGCCCATCACAATCGGGTGGCCTTTGGTGACGGCTTTGAAATATTTCAATTCCGATTTGATATGCCAGACCATGCCGCCGCCGTTACCAATCACGCCGTTTTCGGCCACGGCGGCGATCAGGGATATTGTGGCGGTCATACGGCAACCTCTGCTTTGATGGCGGCGTCGCAGGTGTAATCCTGCAGCGTGAAATCTTCGTATTTAAAACCAAAGATGTCTTTGACATCGGGGTTTATCACCATGCGCGGCAAGGTGTGCGGCGCGCGGCTTAATTGCAGTTTTACCTGATCCATATGGTTTTCGTAGATGTGCAAATCGCCAAAGCTATGCACGAAATCGCCGGGTTTTAACCCCGTCACCTGCGCAACCATTAACGTCAGCAGCGCATAGGACGCGATGTTGAACGGCACGCCCAAAAACACATCGGCGCTGCGTTGGTACAGCTGGCATGACAATTTGCCGTCCGCGACATAAAACTGGAAAAAACAATGGCAGGGCGCCAAAGCCATTTTGGGCAGGTCGGCGGGGTTCCATGCGGTGACGATATGGCGGCGGCTGTCCGGATTTTTTTTGATGTCTGCGATCAATTGCGTGATCTGGTCAATCGTGCCGCCATCGGGGTTGGGCCATGACCGCCACTGGTGCCCGTAAACGGGGCCCAGATTGCCGTCCGCATCCGCCCATTCGTCCCATATGCTGACTTTGTTGTCTTTCAGATAGGCGATGTTGGTATCGCCCTGCAGGAACCACAAAAGTTCGTGGATGATGGATTTGGTATGTACCTTTTTGGTGGTGACGAGAGGGAATCCTTCGGCAAGGTCATAGCGGTTCTGATAGCCAAAGCAGCTATAGGCTGCCGTGCCGGTACGGTTTTGCTTGAAAACCCCGTGTTCCAGCACATGGCGCATCAGGTCATGATATTGCTTCATTTTTTCCTCTTGGCGGTATCGTTTGCAGGGCGTAATTTGGGCGGCGCTTGCGCCTTTACGCCTTGTTTTGGTGTGAAGCCGTAGCATGCCCGAAAAGACAGGCGGGTTTCAACCAAAACCCCTGTTGTTTTTGGCGTGCTTTGTACCGTTTGCCGTGCCTGTCTTGACAAAGCCTAAGTGTTATGAAAATATAACGCTGCTCTCTTCAAAGGAACCGCCATGCCCAAAGCCTCTTTTCAGGACACAGGACCTCGCCGTGATAATACGCCTGCGGAAACCAAACCTGCCGCAGTGGGTGTGTGGGATCAAAGCGCCTTTACCCGTT
>JAVEWI010000204.1:0-4087 GCA_034004625.1 Bdellovibrionales bacterium | reverse complement strand
GGTCCGTCCCGCCACCACTTACTCCCGACCCAAATCGGTCAAAGGACGGTGACGAAACTACACCCATAGGCTCATTATATCATGATTTTATCCACAGGCTGGAAAACCGCGGCCCAAATCATTGATTTACCGAAATATGTAATGTTTTACATGAGGAATGCCACAGCATTTATCTTACGTATTTTCAAGGCACTCGCGCACGAAATCAATCCCGCGTGTCAGACCGAAGCCGTCAATTCCATGCCCCAAACCGGGCCGCATGACAGTTTCCACATTGTATCCAGCAGCGTTGAAACCCTCGTCAATCACCGAAAGACTCCGCGGCGGCACCACTTCGTCACGATCGCCGTGAATGGCCAGAATGGGCATTTTGACCATCTCCGGCGCCTTCAATGCTTCGGCTTCTATCAGCATGCCCGAATACCCGATGACGCCGGCGCAGGCCTGTTTACGGCGTGGCATGGCATACATCGCCATCATGGCGCCCTGCGAAAATCCGGCGACGATCAGGCGGTTTTCAGCCACGCCCCATTTTTCCAGCTGCGCGTCCAGAAAATCGTTCAACACGGGCAAGGCTTTTTCGGCCTGTTTTTCCCGCTCGAAGGCATCCGGATCGATCGCGCGGATGGAAAACCATTGATAGCCCTGCGCAAAAATCTCGCATACATCGGGCGCGTTGGGCGATACAAATGCCGTATTGGGCAAATAAGGCGCCCATTCCTGACCGATGGAAATCAGGTCATCCCCGTTCGATCCATAACCATGCAGGAAAACGACAAGACTGTCTGCCGTGCCCGATGCAGGGGCGATAAAGGGGCCATCGATCATTTTAGACATAATTCACTCCAAAGCGCTCTTTTCATGTGCAGGGCGCAAGCCTATATTACTGTGGAATAATTACAACCACGGAATCCCAAGGAATCCCCCATGTCCTCCCTCTCGCTCTTTTTTCTTGTCGGCGCAGGCCTGTCTGTTCTGGGCGTTGCGGCCTCTATGTTCTGGGGTCTGGCCATGATGACGCGTGGTCGCGAAAGCGACCATATCAAAAGCAACCGCATGATGCGGTTTCGGGTTATCTGCCAGGGATTGACGCTTCTGTTCCTGCTGCTGGCATTTGGCGCACGGTAATTTTCGACCTTTAACTTCTTCTTTGTAACGGCACCGTTTTCATGAAAATTCTGTTTATCTCCGCCACCAACCTGGGGGATGCCATCATCACCACCGGCGCGCTTGATTATCTGCTGCGCCAGCATCCGGATGCGCAGGTCACCGTTGCCTGCGGCCCGCTGGTCACCAGTATTTTTTCCGCCATCCCCAATGTGGTGCATGTCGTGCCCATGAAAAAAGAACGCTTTGCAGGGCATTGGCGCATGCTGGCGCGCTCAACCGCGCTGAACAAATGGGATATTGTGGTGGATATGCGCAACAGCCCGTTGTCACGCGTGCTGCATGCCAAAAAAAGATATATCTGGAACCGCCAAAGCAAAAGCCTGCACAAAGTCGAACAGGTCGGCAATGTCATCGGCGTATCGCCGCCGCCTGCCCCGCGCATCTGGCTGGACGATAAATCACGCGCCACGGCGCAACGTTTTATTCCGGATGGGTTGAATGTTCTGGCGATTGCCCCGGCGGCACGCTGGATTGGCAAAACATGGCCGGGCGAAAACTTTGCCGAACTTGCGAAAAAATTGACAGATACAGACGGCCCGCTCAGCGGTGCGCATATTGCCGTTTTCGGCGCACCGGGCGAAGAATCCATTGCGCGACCTGTGCTGGCCGCCCTGCCCGCCGAACGCCGCATCGACATGATTGCCAAGACAACGCCGCTGGAAGCCGCCGCCGCCATTGCGCGCTGTGCTTTTTACGTGGGTAACGATTCCGGCCTGACCCATGCCGCGGCAGCCGTGGGCACCACAACGCTGGGGCTTTTTGGTCCGGGGTATCCTGCGCTTTACCGCCCGTGGGGGGAACGTGCCGCCTATGTCGCCACGCCCGAAAGCGCCGAGACATTGCTGGCCCATGCCGAAAACGAAGATGGCAAGGAAGAAGGCACGTTAATGACGTCCCTAACAGTAACGGCCGCCTATGCGGCGGCCGTCAAGCTGTTTGATCGTACCCGCCCGAAAGCGGATTAAATCAAAATATATTATTTGTTGAGGCCGGAGTAGTTGCTCTTAACAGCATCTACTTTTTCCTGCTGCTTCTGCGCAGCTGCTTCACCGCTTACACCCCAGATACGCAGTTCCTGCGTTTCCTTGTAGGTTTTGTGCGATTGACGTGCTGCATCGTAGCGCAGGAAACGGACACGTTCCCAACCGCGAACGCGCATGCAGCTTTCGAAATCGTGATAATCCGTATGCGATACTTTGTGGCTGCCCAGACGTGTCGGGGTATCGTAATAAGCGAGATCGCCAGAAGCCTTCAGCGCACGGTGGTATTCGCTATGCGTATCGGGCGGCGTGGTTTCGCGCAGGGCGCCCAGTTCAACCAATTCGTCCACTTCACGTACGCAACCGGCAAGATCCTGATCCAGCTGTTGCTGCGCTTTGGGGCCCGTCATCCAAAGTGCGGAGTTATCTTCCACACGTTGCCAGTAGGCTTGCGCAACCGGCGCCTGATAAGAACAGGCAGAAAGAGCCATAAGACCGCCAGCCAATACCAGCATTTTGAAACTTTTCGTCATGAGAACAGAATTCTCCCCTCGGCAAATGTTATTCTCTTTTAGTACGTTAATCATTTCCTGCGCCCAAAACAATAGAGATATATCAGGGCGAAGATTTTGATGCGTTTTCACGCCACCAACTTTCCAGAACCACCCCATATACGGGGGTGTTTTCGGGTCTTTTGACCTCAATCGAACGTGCAACCATGTCCTTGCCTGCATAAAACAAGGGAATCATATAGTGCCCGTGCATCAAAACACGGTCAAGCGCCCGCGCCCGCGTGACCAGTCCGGGACGATCTTTGGCACGGGCAATGCTGTCCGCCAGCGCATCCACCACCGGATCACGCACACCGGCGTAATTGCGGCTGCCTTTTTGCTGGGCCGCGGCACTGCCCCAATAATTCATCTGTTCATTGCCAGGCGACAATGAGTTGATCCAGCGATACAAAACCATGTCGTAATCAAAAGCGTCCAGACGTCCGGCGAATTGCGCGCTGTCCACCGTACGCACCGCCACGTCCATGCCGATACGCCGCAGGGTACGGGCGAATTCAAGCGCGATTTTTTCATCTCCTTTGCTGCCCAGCAGGATTTCAAAACGCATGGTCTTGCCATCGGCATCTATCAGTTTCTGGTCTTTATACGTCCAGCCTGCTTCACGCAAAAGCCCCAAGGCGCGCCGCTGCCTTTCCCGCATATGGCCTGCGGGAGATTTATAAGCCTCGCCAAATACCTTGGGTGCGACCTTGCCGCGGAAAGTTTCCAAAAGCGCCAATTCCTCCGCAACCGGCTTATCCCGCGCTGCAAGCTCCGAATTCGCAAAAACGCTGTCGATTTTAACCAGCCCGCCGTTATACAGCGTCGTATTCAGCCATTCGTGGTTGAACATCTGCTCAAGCGCTTCGCGAACGCGGATATCCCTGAAAACCTTGCGGCGCGTATTGAAAATCAGCGCGCGCAGCATTTCCGGGCGCCCGTGGGCGATTTCTTCTTTCACCACGCGTCCGTCTGTCAATGCACGGAAATCATAGGCCGTGTTCCATTTTGTCACGTCATATTCGCGGCGCAGGTCGTATTCGCCGGATTTGAACGCTTGCAGCGCAATGTCATCATCGCGAAAGTAATGATGCGTGATGGTGTCAAAATTATAATGCCCGCGATTGACCGGTAAATCCTTGCCCCAATAATCTTCGACACGGCTGTAAGTGATACGGCGGCCCGGATCAACGCTGGCAATTCGATAAGGACCGCTGCCCAGCGGCGGCGTCAGGGTTGTGCGCGTAATGTCATGCTTGTTCCAATAATGTTTGGGCAGCACGTTCATCAGCGACAAGATCATGACGGTTTCAGGATCATACCCCGGTTTAAAATCAAAACGGATTGTCTGCGGGTCAATAATGGTGATCGTGGACACAAGGCCAT